>JAHWJN010000048.1:2891-8450 GCA_019348395.1 Chloroflexota bacterium | reverse complement strand
TGTGACCACGCGCGGCTTCGTGGTGGCCTTAGCTCAATCGGCAGAGCACTGGATTGTGGCTCCAGAGGTTACGGGTTCAAGCCCCGTAGGCCACCCCACCCCTTCCGTCGCGTTGGACCCATGACCGATCGCATCACCCGACACGGCCACGCCGCCGCCGACCACGGCGCTCCCGCGGACCCGCACCGCGCGCCGATCGAAGGTCACGACGCGCCCGGCGGTCACGACGCGCCCGGCGGTCACGACGCACACGGCGGTCACGACAAGCACGCCGGCCACGACCCGGAGGCGTTCCGCCGCCAGTTCTGGATCGTCCTCGTCCTGACCGTCCCGGTGGTGGTGTGGAGCCACGAGGTGCAGATGTGGCTCGGCTACACCGCCCCGACGTTTCCTGGCTCGGAGTGGGTGGCGCCGATCCTGGGAACGATCGTGTTCCTGTACGGCGGCCGCGTGTTCCTGTCCGGCGCTCGCACCGAGCTGGGCGATCGGCAGCCCGGGATGATGACGCTCATCAGTCTCGCCATCGTGGTGGCCTTCGTGACCTCGTGGGCCGCCACGCTCGGCCTGTTCGAGGTCGAGGTCTGGTGGGAGCTCGCCACCCTGATCACGGTCATGAGCCTCGGCCACTGGCTGGAGATGCGCTCGATCATGCAGGCGCGCGGCGCGTTGACCGCCCTCGCCGAGCTCCTTCCCGACGAGGCGGAGCGCATCACCGAGTCCGGACGTACCGAGACCGTGAAGACGGCGGATCTCGCCATGGGTGACGTCGTGCTCGTGCGGCCGGGGGGACGCGTGCCGGGAGACGGCGAGGTGACCGAGGGCGTCGCCGATGTCGACGAGTCGATGGTCAGCGGCGAGTCACGCCCGGTCACCAAGGGGCCCGGCGACCGCGTCGTGGCCGGCACCGTGGCGGCCGGCGGAAGCCTGCGCGTGTGCGTCGATGCGGTCGGCGAGGAGACTGCGCTTTCGGGGATCATGCGGCTCGTCGCCCAGGCGCAGGCGTCGAACAGCCGCGCCCAGGCGCTGGCCGACCGCGCGGCGGCAGTCCTCTTCTATGTCGCCCTCGTCGCGGGCGTCCTCACGCTCGCTGCCTGGACCCTGCTGGGTGATCCGGAGGAGGGTCTGCTGCGCACCGCGACGGTGCTCGTCATCGCCTGCCCCCATGCCCTCGGCCTGGCGATCCCGCTCGTCATCGCCATCAGCACCTCCCTCGGCGCGCGCAACGGGCTGCTCGTGAAGGATCGATTGGCACTGGAGCGCGCGAAGGATGTCGAGGTCGTCATCTTCGACAAGACGGGTACGCTCACCCGCGGGGAGCCCGTCCTGTCGGCGGTCGCCGGCGTCTCGGGCACGAGCGAGGAGGAGCTGCTCGGCCTGGCGGCCGCGGTCGAGGCCGACAGCGAGCACCCGCTGGCGCGGGCGATCGTCGACGCTGCGCGACGCCGCGGGATCGAGCTGCCAACCGCCGCGAACTTCGAAAACCTCGCCGGGCGAGGGGCGAGGGCCGAGGTCGATGGTGACGCCGTCCACGTCGGTGGCCCGCGGCTGCTCGACGAGCTCGGCCTGCAGCTCCCGGACGAGCTGTCGTCGGTGACCGGCACCTGGGCCGATTCCGGGCGCACGGTGATGACCGTCGTCCGTGAGGGAGTCGTGCTCGGAGCGCTCAGCGTCGAGGACGAGATCCGGCCCGAATCGGTGGAGGCTGTTCGGCGCCTCCACGGGATGGGGATCCGGGTGGCGATGATCACCGGAGACGCGCGGTCCGTGGCCGATTCGGTCGCCGAGCGCATCGGCATCGACGAGGTGGCCGCGCAGGTGCTTCCCGCGGACAAGGCCGGTGCGGTGCGTCGATTCCAGGAGGGTGGGCGGAAGGTCGCGATGGTGGGTGACGGCGTGAACGACGCCCCGGCGCTGGCACAGGCGGATGTCGGAATCGCCATCGGTGCGGGGACCGACGTGGCGGTGGAGTCGGCGGGCATCGTGCTGGTGAGCGACGACCCTCGCGACGTGGTCGGCGCCATCGAGCTGAGCCGGGCGAGCTACCGGAAGATGGTCCAGAACCTGGTCTGGGCGACCGGCTACAACGCCGTCGCCATTCCGGTCGCGGCTGGCGTGCTGGCACCCATCGGCTTCGTGCTGCCGATGAGCATCGGGGCGCTGGTCATGAGCATCTCGACGATCGTGGTGGCGGCCAACGCGCAGCTCCTGCGCGGCCTCCGGCTGCGCCCGGCCCTGTCGAGCTAGACGAGGCCGGCCAGCGCCGCAACCTGGGCGACCAGCGCGAGCGTAGCGACGACGAGCCACGGCGGCGCGCGGGTCAGGAGGAGCGTCGCACCCCCCAGGCCGATGAGGGCGACGTCCACGACGCTCGTCACCGTGCTCGTCCACAGCGGGTCGACCAGGGCGGCCATGAGCAGGCCGATGACGGCGGCGTTCGTCCCGGCCAGCGCTCCGCGGAAGGCCGGCCACCGCCGAAGGCGGTGCCAGAACGGAAGCGCGGCGGCGACCAGCAGGAACGACGGCAGGAAGATGGCGACGAGGGCGATGGTCGCCCCGACCACCCCGTTCGGCTCGGGCCGGAGCGATGCGCCGAGGTGCGCCGACACGGCGAAGAGCGGGCCCGGAACGGCCTGGGCGGCCCCGTAGCCGGCGATGAACGTGTCGGCATCGAGCCAGCCGGGCGTCACGACCGACTCGCTGAGCAGTGGCAGGACGACGTGGCCACCACCGAACACGAGCGCGCCGGCGCGGTAGAAGCTCTCGATCATCGCGACCAGGTGGTCGCCGGTGAGCTCAGCGACGAGTGGAAGGCCGACGAGCAGGACCGCGAACGCCCCGAGCGCCGCCAGGCCAAGCCGCGGACCGATTGGCGAACGACCACCCGCGTCCGTGGGCGGCGGCAGCTCCCGAAGCAGCCCCCACCCGAGCAGTCCGCCCGCGCCGATGACGGCCACCTGGAGCGCGGCGGCGGGGAGCAGCAGGATCACCACGGCCGCCGCGACCGCCATGCCGCGCCTCGGCCAGTCCGGCGCCATGGAGCGCCACATCGACACGATCGCGACGGCCACCACCGCCACGGCGGCGAGCTTCAGGCCATGGACCCAGCCCACGCCGGACAGGTCCAGGTCGGCGGTCAGGAGCGCGAAGGCCGTGAGTGCGATGGCCGACGGAAGGGTGAACCCCAGCCAGGCCGCCAGGGCGCCACCCCAGCCGGCGCGCAGCAGTCCGATGCCGATGCCGACCTGGCTGCTCGCCGGTCCGGGCAGGAACTGGCAGAGCGCCACCAGGTCGAGGTACGTCCCTTCCGTGAGCCACCGACGGCGCTCGGCGTACTCGCGGTGGAAGTAGCCGAGGTGCGCGATCGGCCCGCCGAACGAGGTCAGCCCGAGGAGCAGCGCCGCCCGGAACACCTCCGCGGGGTCTCCTCCGCCCTCGTGCCGGCCGTCCGCATCCGTGAGCTCCCTCATCCCGCAAGGGTACGGTTACGGATCTCGTCCCACGACGGCGCGCCAGCGTTCCGGGTCAGTGGGCGCCTCGGTCGCGATGAGGACCAGCGTGGCGTCGCCGTTCGCCAGCAGTGGCTGAAGCAGGCCCTCGGGAACCGCGCGCCGCGCCGCGGCCAGGGTTGCTGCGCCGCATTCGCCGACCACCACCCCGCGCTGGGCGAGCCAGCGCATGGCCTCGTCGGCATCGGCGTCCTCGATCGCCATGGCCAAATCCGTTGCCGCCCGCAGCTCCGGCCAGGCTCCAGCGGAGATCGAGCCGCACCGCAGCCCGACCATGCACGAGACGTGCGGGCCGGGGATGGCGACGAGCCGTCCCTCCACCAGCGATCGCTGCAGGCTGGCCGCCTCGGTCGGCTCGACTGTCACCAGGTGGTCCCCGGCACGACGTTCGCGGATGAAGCGGGCCGCCGCGAGGGCGAGCGAGCCGACCCCCACCGGCACCACGAGGATGCACGGACCCGTCGAGCCCCCGGAGAGCTGTTCGGCGAGCTCGTCGAAGACCGTGGCGTAGCCCGCCACGACGTCCTCGACGCCGGTCTCCCCTCCCTCGAGCGCGGTGTCCTGGACGAGCAGACGATCGCCGGTGGCGCGGGCCGCAGCAGCGGCGACGGTCTCGTCGTAGTCACCCTCGACCACGGTGAGCGCCGCTCCCTCGGCGACGATCGCCTGGCGCCGGGACTGCGCGGTGCCGGCCGGCACGAAGACCTCCGCCGCGCAGCCGAGCTGGCGTGCCGACCAGGCCACCGCCCGACCGTGGTTGCCGTCGGTCGCCGCCACGAGCGTCGGGCGCGTGCCGTGCGCATCGAGGGCGGGGCGGATCGCGTCGTAGGAGCGGTCATCGGGGGCATGAGGACCGAGCCAGCCGGCGATCCGACACCCGACTGCCCACGAGGCGCCGAGCACCTTGAAGGAGGGGAGCCCGTACCGTGACGTCTCGAGCTTGACGACGATCGGCGCGGCGATGCCCTCGATCGCGCCTTCCAGCCGGACGAGGCTCGTGGGGGCATAGCCGGGCAGTCGGCGGTGGAGGTCGATCGGACGCGTCACCGGCATGGCACCGCAGATGCTAAAGCGCGTTGGCATGACCACTCTCGGTGATCCCGACCGCGCGATGCCGCCGCGCCGTCCGGCGGACGTCGATTCCGTGCCCGATGCGCGCGCCGGCGCCCGGACGCCTGTCGTGCTCGTCGTGGACGACTCGGCAGACATGCGAGGCCTGCTGCGCGAGGTGCTCGAGCAGAGCGGCTACGAGGTCGTGACGGCCCCCTCGAGCGGGAAGGCGCTGACGCTCATGAGCGAGCGCGTGCCGGACCTCGTGATCACCGATCTCATGATGCCCGGCATGTCCGGCTTCGCGTTGCGGTCGCTCATGTTGCGGCGCGTCGAGCTCGCCGCCGTGCCTGTCATCGTCCTGTCGGCGTACTGGGCGCGGCCGGGGGAGACGCTCGATGCGGTGGCGGTGCTGACGAAGCCGGTCGACCTCGACCGGCTGCTGGAGGCGGTCGAAGGGGCCCTGGCCACGCCGGATAGCTGACGCTGCCGGCGGCGGCTAGTTGATCGGGGGCGACTCCGTGGCCAGCATCCGCTCCCAGCGGCTGCGGACACGCTGCCACGTGTCCTGGCCGAGCCGCGTGATCGACTCGTGCGGCAGCTCCGTGGCGGTGAGCATGGCAAGGCCAAGGTCGAGGATCGGCGCCTCATCCACGCCGATGCGCGCCACCTCCTGGCCGTGTCGCCACGTGAGCTCCACGTGGACCAGCGGTGGAGCGACCAGGATCGCGCTGACGAGTGGCAGGTCGTGGGCGATCAGGAAGGGATTGCCGAACGCCGGCCGAACCTCGGGCCCGCCCTCGGTGACGACCACTCGCCATGCGTGGCCGGAGCGGTCGGTCCAGGTGGCGGCGCGAACCGCCTCGTCGATCGGACGTTCGCCCTCGATCGCGGAGGCGAGCCAGGCGAACCATGCGGCGGGATCGGTCTCGAAGCCGGGGCAGACATTCGCCGGCCCGGGAGTCGCCCTCCCGGGGCCGACCGGGTTCAGATCGGAGGATGT
>JAHWJN010000048.1:0-2793 GCA_019348395.1 Chloroflexota bacterium | reverse complement strand
CGGCGTCATCGAGGGCTTCTACGACCGGCTGTGGACCTGGGACGAGCGCGAGCGTTTCGCTCAAGCGGTGGGGGCGCTCGGGTTCACCCACTACGTCTGGGCCCCGAAGGAGGACCGCCTCCAGAACGCCGGCTGGCGCACGCCGTACCCCGACGACGAACGGCGGCGCCTCGCCGCCTTCGCCGAGGCTCGCCGGCGTAACGGTATGAGTCCCTGGTTCGGCCTGCGCCCCGTCGGCTTCTCATATGCGGATGACGCCGATGCCGAACGGGTGGTCGAGAAGCTGCGGGACCACGTCGAGCTCGGTGCGGCCGGCATCCTGCTGCTCGCCGACGACATCCCCGCCTCGCTTGACGCGGCGGCGGCCGGACGCTTCGCCGACCTGGCCGGTGCCCATGCCTGGCTGGTGGGACGCGTGGCGAGGGCCCTCGGAGCCGCGCCGCTCGCCTTCTGTCCGACCGAGTACCACGGGTCGGGCGGAACCTATCTGCATCGGCTGGGGGCGGCCGTGCCGCTCGAGGTCGACCTGTGCTGGACCGGCCCCGAGGTGTGCTCGCCGGCGATCTCCGCTGACGAGGCTCGTGGCATCGGCACGGTGCTCGGGCGCCGCCCGCTGATCTGGGACAACTACCCGGTGAACGACGCGGCGATGACCGGCGAGCTGCACATCGGCCCGATCCGTGACCGCGACGTTGGGCTGGCGGAGCTGACCGCTGGGATCTGGGTCAACCCTGCCATGGAGCCTGAGGCCAGCCTCGTCCCCATGGCGACCTGGGCGGACTACCTGGACGGCCCCTCCGCCTACGACCCCGACACGTCGTGGGCGCGGGCGCTGCGCCGGATCGCCGGCTCGGCAGCCGATGCGGGGGCCGTGGCGGCCCTGGCGGCGCACGCGGACCGCTCCGTCATCCGCCAGCCGTGGCGCCGACCCGCCGGCGCGTCGGTCGATCCGGCCGCGTATCGAGCGGCGTCGGTCGCCAACGACCGACTGGCCACGGACCTCCGCCGGTTCGTCGACGCGCTGCCTGCACAGGACGGTTAGATCCGGGCACAGGCCCAACGGTGTGCTCGCGCATGTCTAGCGGTGCAAACTCCCCTTCGGCGAGAGCAGCTGGCCGCGGGCGCGCAGCCTGCCCTGGAGCTCGTCGATCGGGACGTCGTCGACGGCTCGCCGGTCGCGGCTCGCCATCGCGGCCGCGACGCCGGCCGACTCGCCCGCGATCATGTACTGCGGTTCCATGCGGAACGAGCTGAACGCCACGTGGCTGGCGGAGATGCAGACCGATACCAGCAGGTTCTCGCACTGGTCGCGCCGGGGGAGCAGCGACCGGTACGGAATACCCCACGGGGGCACCGGCGCCGACAGGTAGCCCTCGACCATCACCTCGGGCTGGATGTCCGGGAAGCGGTAGATCGGTGCGGCGACCCACTGCACCTCGCGGATGTCGATGTTGTAGCCCCCGAGCCCGATGGCGTCCGCCGGCATGCGCTCCGATCGCAGGTCGTGCTCCGTCAGTACGTGCTGGCCCCGCAACCGAGCCGCTTCGCGAACATACAGCTGGTGTGGGAAGTGGCCGGTGTCGACGAACTCGTCGGCCGGCCAGCCGAGCGCGCCCATCTCGTCGCGGATCGACTGCGGCACCGCTGGATCGGTCGCGAGAAGGTAGAGCAGCCCCTGCGTCCACGTCCGATGCTCCTCGGCGATCCGCGTCCGCTCCGGCGCCTCGGCGGTGGGGTAGCGCCACGATCCGCCGAGCAGGTTGGTGCTCACCGGTCCCCCCGAGTTCACGTCCGTCTTTCCGTTCGGGATCCGGCCGATGCCGAGCACGTCGCGGATGCCGGCGGCGTCGCCCAGCGCCGCGAAGTAGCGCTCGAGCAGGACGTAGCGCTGCGGGTCGTAGTCGGGGGGCCGCGCAAAGGGAATCCGTCGCTGCGGGTCGTCGGTGAGGCAGACCCGATAGCAGTAGCTCTGCACCAGGCCGTCGCCCGAGCCGGTCGGTCCGATCGCGTCGTAGGGGCGCACGCCCGGCAGCAGCTGCCCATCCGCGGCGAGCGCCGAGAAGGTGACGCGGAACTGGTGCGGGTTCGGCAGGAGCTCGACGCGGCCGGCGTGCGGCTCACCGTACCGTTCTCGCCCCTGCCGGCCGATCGCGTGGTCGACGCCGGCGGCGCGGAGCAGGTCGCCCTCGTAGGAGGCGTCGATGAATGCGTCCGCGCTCAGTGTCGTGCCGTCGTCGAGGCGGATCGCCGTCAGGCGACCCTCCTCGAGGTCGACCGATGCCAGTCCTTCCCCACGGTGCACCGTGGCGCCTGAATCGGCCAGGAGCCGTTCCATGATCGTCTCGGCGACGGAGGGCTCGAAGCGCCAGGCGATCGGCTCACCGTACGCGTCGCCGGCGGCGACGAAGAAGCGCCGTGCCAGGCCGCCGATGAGCTGCTCCTGGCGCTCGAGATCGGTCTTGCCGAGCCCGCCGGTCACCATGCCGCCGACGTGCCGGCCGGTGGCCACCAGGATGACGTTCGCGCCCTCCTCGGCGGCCGCCACGGCGGCCATGACGCCCCCGGCCGTGGCGCCGAATACCACGACTTCGGCATTCATACTGCTGTAGGCCTCTCCGGCTCTCGCCGTGGACGGTGTGCAATTCCGGGTCACGTCTCTTGCCACGTGTGCAATGCTGATGGGACGCGCACTGTGTAGCGGCGCTAACCATACGGGGTGTGCCGCACTGGGGCGGGGGCACGCATCCCACGACAACACGCGGAGGTATGCAACCAGCATGGCAGTACGGCGCA
>JAHWJN010000047.1 GCA_019348395.1 Chloroflexota bacterium | reverse complement strand
ACGATCCACGGCTTCAAGGTCCTCGCCAAGGAGGACACCGTCCCCGACCAGGCCGATCGGGCGACCTTCACCCTCGCCCCGTGGATGGTGTACATGGCCGCGGCGATGAGCATGCTCGTCATGCCGTTCGCGCCCGGCGCCATCGCGGCGGACTTCAACATCGGCATCGTCTACTTCTTCGCCGTCCTGGGCCTGTCGGTGGTCGGCCTGCTCGTCGCCGGCTGGGCGAGCTACAACAAGTACTCGCTGCTCGGCGGGCTGCGCAGCGCGGCCCAGATGGTCAGTTACGAGATCCCGCTGACCCTGTCGATCGTCGGCGCCGTGGTGCTGGCCGGGACCCTGAGCTTCAGCGAGGTCATCGGCTGGCAGCTCGCGAACGGCTGGCTGTTCATCTGGCAGCCCATCGGGCTCGGCATCTTCTACATCGCCAGCCTGGCCGAGATCAACCGCACGCCGTTCGACATGGTGGAGGCGGACTCCGAGCTCGTGGCCGGGCCCTTCACCGAGTACTCCGGCATGCGGTTCGGATTCTTCTTCTTCGCCGAGTACGTGGCCCTCTTCATCATGAGCGGCATCCTCATCAGCCTCTTCTTCGGCGGATGGCTGGCCCCCTGGCCCTTCCCGGCGCAGCTCGACGGCTTCGGAGGCACGCTGTACGGGATCTTCTGGTTCTTCCTGAAGACCTACATCTTCGTGGGGGTCGCGGTGTGGCTTCGCGCGACGCTGCCGCGGGTGCGCGTGGATCAGCTCATGGGCATGGCCTGGAAGGTACTCCTGCCGCTCGCCCTCGTGAACCTGTTCATCACGGCCATCGCCGTGGTGGTGCTGGACCTGTAGGAGGCGCTTGAACCGATGGGCTTTCCCGGCAGCGGCATCGCGAAGGGCATGGCGACGACCTTCAAGAATTTCTTCAGCCCGAAGGTCACGCGCCAGTACCCCGAGCAGCGCCCGGAGATCCCCGACCGCTGGCGCGGCCGGCTCGACCTGATCTACGACCCCTTCGGGGAGCACAAGTGCGAGGTCTGCTTCCAGTGCGCGCAGGTCTGCCCCGTCGAGGCGATCGATATGAGCGGCTTCGACTCGCAGGGCAACCGCATCCGGTACGGGATGCCGGAGATTTACGACGAGCGCAAGGATCCGAACGCCTACCGCCGGGCCGGCCTTCCGGCGCGGCCGATGCGGAACCCGGCCCGCTGGGACGAGGCGGTCGACACCGCGTTCGTCAACGAGACGGTCGATGCCTACGGCGGCCGGCCGGAGGCGCTGGTCGCCGTCTTCAGCGCCGTGCAGGATCGCTACGGCTACCTTCCGGAGCAGGCGCTTCGCGCCATCAGCGACCGCCTCACCATCCACTGGGCACAGGTCTTCGGCGCGGCGAGCCTCGGCGGCTTCCGGCTCCTCCCGACGGAGGGCCACCTCGTCACCGTCTGCGACTGCGCCTCGTGCCGGTTCGCGGGAGGCGACCGCATCCTGCGCGTGCTCGAGGACGAGCTGGGCGTGCGGGCCGGGGAGACGACCCCCGACGGGCGGTTCACCCTCGAGACGGGCACCGACATCGGCGCCGGCGCGATCAGCCCGGCCCTCCGGGTCGACACGCTCGTCTACGGGCCGGTGGATGCCGACCAGGCCCGTCACCTGCTCCACGAGCGCCACGCCGTCAGCGCCGGATCGTCCAGCTGATGACCGCCGGCCTTTCCCCACAGATCCGGATCCTGTCCGGCGGCGAGCGACGGCTGCTCACCGACATCGGCCGCGTGGATCCCACCAGCCTGTCCAGCGCTCGTCAGCACGGCTCGTACGCGGCGCTCGAACGGGCCGTCACGAAGCTGGCCCCCGAGGAGGTCATCGGTGAGATCGAGGCGGCCGGCCTGCGCGGCCGCGGCGGCTCCGGCTTCCCGACCGGCGAGAAGTGGCGCGCGGCGCGCGAGCAGCCGGCCGAGCGCAGGATCGTGGTGGCGAACCTGATGGGAGCCGATCCGAGCGCGCTCGGAGACCGCGCCCTGGCGGAGGGCCACCCGCACCTCGTCCTCGAGGGCCTGCTCATCACGGCCTACGCGGTCGGTGCCTCGGAGGCGATCGTCGCCGTCCGCCGCGACTGGACCGAGGCGGCCGAGCGACTGCGGAGCGCCGCGGCAGAGGCGACGGACGCGCACCTGGCCGGATACCTCGTGCTCGGCACGGACACGTCCGTCCAGGTCAGCGTGTGGGAGGGCTCGGGCGCGTACGTCGCCGGCGAGGAGACCGCGCTCATCAACGCGCTGGCCGGCGATCGCGGCATGCCGGCCATCCGTCCGCCGTTTCCCTCCACGCGCGGCCTCCATGACGTTCCGACGGTGGTCCAGAACGCGGAGACCCTGGCCCACGTGGCGTGGATCGTCGCCCACTCGGCCGACGCCTTCGCCTCGACCGGCACCGAGGGAAGCCACGGCACGAAGCTCGTCACGCTCATGGGCCGGGTCGCGCAGCCGGGCCTCATCGAGGTGCCGCTCGGCACGTCGTTGCTCGATCTGCTCGACATGGCCGGCGGCGGGACGGGCACGACCAAGGCCCTGTTCGTCGGTGGGCCGGGTGGCGGCGCCATCGACGCGGGGTCGCTGAACCTGCCGTACGACTACGAGTCGCTCGAGAGTGCCGGTGCGATCATCGGCTCGGGCTCGGTCCTCGTCACCGACACGTCGACCTGCATGGTCGACACCGCCCGCTTCTTCGTCGACTTCAGTGCGCGCGAGGCATGCGGCAAGGCCGTACCGTGCCGCATCGGCACCCTCCGCCTGCGCGAGGCGCTCGACCGCATCCTGGCGGCGACGCCGCGGCCGAACGACATCGCCCTCCTGCGCGAGCTGTCTCGCAAGGTCAGCGACACCGCCCTCTGCAAGCTGGAGCGTCTCGCATCCGGGCCGATCCTCACCACGCTCGACCGCTTCCCCGAGGAATACCGGGCGCACGCCGAGCGCGGCGAGTGCCTGGCCGGGGCGTGCCGCGGCACCGATCTGCCCCCGCTGCTCGAGCCGCTCGATGGGCTGGCTCCGGCATCGGACGCATAGCACCGCTACAGTAGGAACCGATGGGCTTCGCGAACACGAACGGACACTCGGCGGGGAACGGGAACGGCACGGGACCCGGCGACGGCCGGACCACCGACTACACCCCCATGTGGCCGATGGTGCCCGGCACGCGGAAGATCAGCGTGACGATCAACGGGCAGCAGGTGGAGGCCGAGGAGGGCCAGACCATCCTCCAGGCCTGCCGCGTCCTGGGCATCGAGGTCCCGACCCTGTGCTACGAGCCGAAGCTGGCACCGTACGGCGCCTGCCGCATCTGCGCCGTGGAGGTCGAGGGGCGCGACGACACGCCGATCTCGTGCGGGACCGCCATCGAGGAGGGGATGGTCATCACCACCCACTCCGAGCGGGTCATCGAGAACCGCCGCATGGTCCTCGAGCTGATCTTCAGCGACCACGATGCCTACTGCCTGCCGCCGTGCCAGTTCAAGTGCCCGACCCGCGTCGACATCCCCGGCTACCTGAAGCAGAACACGCTCGGCAACTGGGAGGAGGCGACGCGCATCCTGAAGCGCTCGCTGCCGTTCCCGGCGATCCTCGGGCGCGTCTGCCCCGCCCCGTGCGAGACGCACTGCCGGCGGGAAGAGGTCGACACCGCGATCGCGATCCGCGACTCGCACCGCTACTGTGCCGATCGCGTGCTCGAGGTCGACGCGCCGGCCCCCATTCCGTGGCCGAAGGATCCGCCGACCGGGCGCCGCGTGGCGGTCATCGGTGCGGGGCCCGCGGGCATGAGCGCCGCCTACTACCTGCAGCTGCGCGGACACCAGTGCGACGTCTTCGAGGCCGAGCCGGAGCAGGGCGGCATGCTGCGGTACGGCATCCCGCAGTACCGGCTGCCCAAGGGCTGGATGGACCGTGAGCTCAATCACGTGTGGGAGCTCGGCGCGCAGCTGAAGCCGAACATGCGGCTCGGCCGCGACTTCCACCTCGCCGACATCATCGACGAGTACGACGCCATCTACGTCGGCATCGGCTGCTACAAGCCGAACGAGCTCGGCATCCCGGGCGAGGACGCCGACGGCATGGTCAACGCGCTCGAGAACCTCTACAACTCGACCCGCGGCATCCCGATCCCGCGGCTGAAGGGAGCGCGCGTGGTCGTGATCGGCGGCGGGTTCACCGCCATCGACTGCACCCGCACCAGCGTGCGGCAGGGCGCGGCCGAGGTGACGCTGGTGTACCGCCGCGACCTCAAGGACATGCCCGCCGCCGACGAGGCCCACGAGGCGACCGAGGAGGGCGCGCGGCTCATCTTCCAGGCCTCGCCGACCCGCATCGTCACCGACGAGCGCAACAAGGTCACCGGCGTCGAGTTCCAGCGCATGAAGCTGGGCGAGCCCGACGACCAGGGCCGCCGTCGCCCGGAGCCGATGCCCGGCACCGAGTTCATCATCGAGTGCGACACGGTACTGGGCGCCATCGGCCAGGGACCGGACCTGTCGTGGATCGATTCCGAGCCGGAGGAGATCCGCTCGAACCTCGAGGTGTCGCGGCGCGGCACGCTCGTCGCCGAGGAGCACATCTTCCGCACCGACGTCCCGAAGGTCTTCGCCTCGGGCGACGTGCGGACCGGCGCCGCCACCGTGGTGGAGGCCATCGGCGAGGGCCGCCGGGCCTCGTACGCGATGGACTACTGGCTGCGTGGCCACGACCTCGACGACCCGCAGATCCGCCGCGTCGTCACCGAGCCGCAGCCGAACTTCCTTACCATCGTGCCCTTCACCGACGATGTGAAGGAGCCGCGCGCGGTGATGGGCAAGCTGGAGGCGGAGGATCGGTCCGACAACTTCAACGAGTACGAGTTTGGCTACACCGGCGACCAGGCCATGGCCGAGGCGTCACGCTGCCTGCAGTGCACCTGCGAGGCGATCGGCCACTGCGACCTGCGCGAGGCGGCGATCGAGTACGAGACGACGCTCAACATGGCGATCGACGAGCGCTCGATCCAGGACAACCCGTACGTCGGCGTCAACCACGGCTACGGCCGCGACGAGACGCACAGCTTCATCCTGCGCGACTACTCCCGCTGCATCGACTGCGGGCGCTGCGCCCAGGTCTGCAAGGAGATCGTCGGCGCCGGCTGCTACGACTTCATCGGCAAGGGCTTCGACTCGCTGGTCACCACGCCGGACTACGTCTCGCTCAACGAGACGCCGTGCGTGAGCTGCGGACGATGCGCCGAGACCTGCCCGGTCGGGGCGCTCATGCCGCGACCACGCATTCTCGAGACGTACCAGCTCGACATCAGCCGCTGCATCTTCTGCGGCATCTGCGCCGACGCCTGCCCGTACGACGCGCTGCGCTGCGGACCCGAGTTCGAGTTCAGCGAGTACCAGCGCGACCTGCCGATGCTCGACATCCTCGAGATGTCCGACCGGGAGCGCCCCACCCGCTAGACCGCTGCGGCTGGGGAGCTGATGGGCTCCCGACCACGGGTGGCGTCGCTGCAGGTGCCGAATCGCGCGTGGGCCGCGTGCCGGGTTGCGTTTCGGCGCTGGAGGTGTCACCGGTCCGCACGAGCGGCACGCCGGTGCGCGCCTCACGCTCCCCGCTGAAACTTGAGGCTGCCAAAGCGCACCCAGCAGCGCCGCCGGGTGCAATCTGTCACGTGGCGTTCCGCCATGAGCGCGTACGTCAGCGCAGATCGAGGACCATCGCGTGCTCGGTGATTGAAGGATCGTGCGGGAGCGGCTCGGTGGCGCCGGTCGTCACGAAGCCCAGCGACTCATAGGTTCGACGAGCGGCGACGTCCCAGTCGGCCACGTGGAGGAGCAATCGTCGCACGCCTCGCTCGCGGGCCCAGGCGATGACCCTCGCGCTGACGGCACGACCGAGGCCGCGACCACGGAAGGCGGGATCCACGTAGACGGCAGTGGGGTATGCCGCACCTGACTCGTCGCGGCTCACCGACCCGCGCGCCATCGCCACCCATCGGCCGTCGGTCGCGGCGATGAAGATAACCTGGTCTCGCCACGCCGCAGCCTCACCGGCCCAGCGCTGCCAGTCGACGTCCGCCATGGCGGCGTCACGCTCGTACGTGGAGCCGAACGCGAGCGGTGCATCATGCAGGGCCTCGAGCCGTAGGCGACGCAGTTCCGGCCACTCGTCGGCACGGATGCGGCGGATCTCGGTCCCCATGGACCGATGCTACTCAAGCCAGCGGCCGCGCAACCGATGAGGGTGGCTGCGCTAGAATCGGGCACGGCCCCGGAGCACGGGGCCGTTGAGCGCTCGAACACCCAACGGAGCCAACGACCCTGGACATTTCCAGCGTCCTCTTCTTCCTGCTCGCCGTCGGCGTGGTGGGGGCCGGGATCGCCGTCGTCACGCTGCGCAACATCATCCACTCCGCCGTTGCGATGATGGTCTGCTTCGGGTCACTCGCCGGCATGTACGCGCTGCTCGGCGCTCCGATCGTGGCGGCCGCGCAGGTGCTCATCTACCTCGGCGCGATCAGCGTCCTGATCCTCTTCGCGATCATGCTGACCCAGGCCGGTGATGCGAACCTGCTCGCGCCGTTTCACCGCCAGCTGCCGATCGCGATCGTGGTCGCCCTGGCAATCGTGGGGACCGTTGGGTGGGCGGTCGTCCAAACCGACTGGGGGATGGCGGCCGAGGCCGTGTACGCCGCGGTCGAGACCATTGCGCTGACGCTCCTGACCGATTTCGCGCTCCCCTTCGAGATCATCAGCCTGCTCCTCCTGGCCGCGATCATCGGCGCCATCTACCTGGCGCGACGGCCGGAAGAGGACGAGCGAGCGAACTGATGGGCATCGAGGGCTACCTGCTCGTCTCGACGCTGCTGTTCGGCATCGGTGCCTTCGGATTCATGGCACGCCGCAACGCGATCCTCATGCTCATCAGCATTGAGCTCATGTTCAACGCGGTGAACCTGAGCCTGGTCGCCTTCAACGCGTTCCTGCCGGATCCATCGAGTGGTGGCGCGGTATTCGCGCTGATGATCATGGCCGTCGCCGCGGCCGAGGTGACGGTCGGCCTGGCGCTGGTCATCGCCATCATCCGCACCCGTCAGACCGCCGAGGTGGATCAGTACTCGGACCTCAAGGAGTAGACGGGGGCCCGATGGAGCTGCTGATCGCCCTCATCCCCGCGCTGCCGCTCGCCGGCTTCCTGTTCGCCGTGCTCGTCGGGCCACGCCTCGACCACGTTCCGGGCCACGGCCACCACGGCGGACACGAGGGTCCGGGCGACCACGATGCGCCGCACGGCGACGAGGCGGCGGCGCACAGGCCGAAGGACGCCGAGGACGCGGCCCAGCGCCATGCCCACGACGCGGGCGAGGAGTACGCCGACGCGCATGGCGTCGCGGAGGCGGATCACAGCGACGACCCGCACCCGCCGATCGACGATCGCGGCTTCCGATCGATCCCGACCGAGGAGGAGCAGCGGGCGACGAGCCCGCACGCCGGCCACGCCGACGACCTCGCCAATGCGGAGGGCGCGGCCGGGGTGATCCCCGCCGCCCACAACGACGGCATCGGGCAGGCGGGCCACGTGGCGCCGGGCGCGGAGCGGCCGCGCTATCGGTCCTGGATCGTCCCGACTGCGCTGGTCGGCGTCGCGTGGCTGATCAGCATGTGGGCCTTCGTGCAGGTGATCTTCGGCGGGCAGACCTTCGAGGTCACCGTCTACGAGTGGATCGCCTCGGGCGACTTCACCATCACCATCAGCTTCCTCGTCGACGAGCTGACCGCCATGCTCCTGCTCGTCGTCAGCACGGTCGGCTTCCTCGTCCACGTCTACTCCATCGGCTACATGGACGGCGACCGCGGGTTCTGGAGGTTCTTCGCCTACCTGAACCTGTTCATGTTCAGCATGCTGCTGCTGATCCTGGGCGACAACTTCCTGATGCTGTACGTGGGCTGGGAGGCGGTGGGCCTGTGCAGCTACGCGCTCATCGGCTTCTGGTACAAGAAGCCCTCGGCGGCAGGTGCCGCGAAGAAGGCATTCGTCGTCAACCGCGTCGGCGACTTCGGGTTCGGCCTCGGCATCATGATGATCTGGGTCAACCTCGAGACGCTGTCGTTCCGCGAGGTCTTCGCCCGGATCGGCACCCTGGACGAGGGCACGATCACCGTCATCGCCCTTCTCCTCTTCGCCGGAGCGGTGGGCAAGAGCGCCCAGTTCCCGCTCCACGTCTGGTTGCCCGACGCGATGGAGGGGCCCACCCCCGTCAGCGCCCTGATCCACGCCGCGACCATGGTCAACGCCGGGGTCTACCTGGTCGCCCGGGCGAACCCGATCTTCGCCGAGTCGTCGGCGGCGATGTGGGTCGTGGCCGGTGTCGGCGTCTTCACCGCCATCTTCGCCGCGGCCATCGCGCTGACCCAGAACGACATCAAGAAGGTGCTCGCCTACTCGACGGTGAGCCAGCTGGCGTACATGTTCTTCGCGCTCGGCATCGGCGCGTGGACCGCCGCGATCTTCCACCTCGTCAGCCACGGCTTCTTCAAGGGCCTGCTGTTCATGGGTTCCGGCTCGGTGATCCACGGAGCGGGCGGCGAGCAGGACATGCGCTTCATGGGCAACCTGCGCGCGAAGATGCCGTGGACCCACGTCACGATGCTCATCGGCTCGCTGGCGCTGGCCGGCATCCCGATCTTCGCCGGATTCTTCAGCAAGGACGAGATCCTGGCGGAGTCGGTGAACCGCGGCTAC
>JAHWJN010000046.1 GCA_019348395.1 Chloroflexota bacterium | reverse complement strand
CCATGGACGGCGACCACGAGCACCTCACCGCCGGCGTCCACCAGGCGGGTGAGGTCGCGGCGGGCGATGGCGTCCGCGTCGGGTCCGAGCCCGTCCGGCCCGGCCGGCAGCGCCGAGTACAGCTCGGCAAAGCGCAGCCCGCGGCGCCCCAGCTCGGTCGCCAGGTCGGCGCCCTCGGGGAAGCCGCGTCCCCACTGGGTGCCGTCGAAGCCCAGCCGCGCGAACGCGTCGAGGATCTCGTCGAACCCGACCTCCGGGGCCAGGTCCGGCAGGTCGGCGTTGTTCCAGACGATCGGAACGCAGCCGATCGGCGCGTCGCGCAGGCTCATCGGTGCTGTTGCTCCGCCCGCCCTCGAAGCTGGTCGTCGTACGCCGGGCGCCCCTCGGGCACCGGCACGTCCCACCATCCCGTCTTGTCCGGCCCGGCCAGGGCCAGGTCACGCTCGACCCGGACGTGGATCAGCGACGGGCCACCCGAGGCGAGGGCCCGCTCGACCGCCGGCCTGACGTCCTCCGGCTGATCGGCGAACTCGGCGTGGATCCCGAAGGCCCGACCGATGGCCGCGAAGTCCGGCGAGTAGGGACGCCCGTCGCGCATGAAGTCGGTGACCGCGGTCCGGCCGAAGTGCGTCTCCTGCCCGCCCTTGATGCTGATCCAGCCCGAGTTGTCGAGGACGACGGTGCAGACCGGCACTTCGAGCATCGCGGCGGCGGCGAGCTCCTGCATCGTCTGCAGGAAGTCGCCGTCTCCGCACACGGCCAGCACCTGGGCGTCCGGCCTGGCCAGCTGGGCGCCGATGGCCGCCGGCAGGGTGAAGCCCATGGTGCTGAAGCCGCCGGAGGTGATGTGGGTGCGCGGCTCCCGCGTCACCCAGCGCTGCTTGACCATGCCCTGGGGCAGGCCGGCGCCGGTCACCACGATGGCATCGTCGCGGGTCGCCGCCTGGATCTCGCGGACGGCGCGGGCCATCGTCATCGGCGATGCGTCGGACCCCGACTTCACCTCGACCTGCGCCTCCCACTCGGCGCGGAGCCGGTCGATCTCGTCGCCGTAGGCGGTGCCCGGCTCGCCGGCTCCGAGCGCGTCCAGCAGGTCGGCCAGCCCGGCGCGGACGTCGCCCAGCAGCGGCACTTCGACCGGGTAGTTCTTGCCGATTTCCCGCGCGTCGATGTCGAGGTGGATCAGCTTCGACGGCGGGATGGCGAAGGTGACTCCCTCTCGCCACGAGCTCGCCGACCAGTCGGTGAAGCGGCAGCCCGCGGCCAGCACCACGTCCGCTCTCCCGGCGAGCGCATTGCCGATGGTCGACCCGGTATCCCCGATGGTCTGTCCGGCCAGCGGATGCGTCTCGTCGATGGCGCCCTTGCCGTTCCAGGTCGTCACCACCGGGGCGCTGAGCCGCTCGGCCAGCGCCCGCAGCTCGGCGGTCGCGTCGGAGGAGATGACGCCGCCACCGGCCACGATCACCGGTCGCTTTGCGCCGGCCAGCAGGAGAGCCGCCCGCTCCACCGCGGCGGCATCGGGCCGGGGCCGGCCGCGGGCCTCGCGCTCGACCGGCTCAGGGATCGTCACCTCCGCGGCCTCGGCCTGGACGTCCATCGGCACGTCGAGCAGCACGGGGCCGGGACGCCCGGTGCGCATCGCATTCCAGGCGCGGTGCAGCACGAACGGCAGCTCGTCGACCCGGGACGGCTGCCACCACTCCTTGACCACCGGCTCGAACAGGCGCGGGTTGTCGGCGACGTGCCGCCGCTCGAGCTCCTGAAGCAGGCCGTGGCCGCGCATGGTGGTGTGCGCGGAGCCGGTGAACAGGGCCACCGCGGTCGAGTCCACGTACGCGGTCGCCATGCCGATGACCGTGTTCGTGGCCCCGGGACCGATCGAGGTGAACGCCAGCATCGGCTCGCCCGAGGCGCGGTAGAAGCCGTCGGCCAGGTGCACGGCGGACTGCTCGTGCATGACCTGGACGGTGCGGATCTCGTCCGATCGGTCGAGCAGGGCATCGGTCAGCGTCCAGCAGCCGTGGCCGGGAATGCCGGCGGCATATCGCATGCCCTGTCGGAGGAGATACTCGACCACGATCTGGGCGCCGGTGAGCCGCTGCGTTACCATGTAATCGATTACATCATGACGAGCCGCGCCATGTCCACGACCCCGACCGACACGCCGCTCGGCCGCACGGTGGCCGAGACGCCGACCGACATCTGGAACGACAGCTGCAACGTCGACGAGCTCGCGCAGGCCGTCGAGTTCGGGGCGGTTGGGGCCACCGCGAACCCGACCATCGTGGTCGACAACTGGCACGCCGACCCGGTGACCTGGGCGACCCGCGCCCGCGCACTGGCGGACCAGCAGCCGAGCTGGTCGGAGCGCGAGGTCGCGTGGGCGATCGTCGCCGAGATGAGCCAGCGTGCGGCGCCCCTGCTCATGACCGCCTTCGCGGCCTCGGGGGGCCGATCCGGCCGCCTCTCGATCCAGACCGATCCGACGAACTACCGCGACGTCGACGCACTGGTCGAGCAGGCGCTCGTCTTCGACGGCCTGGCGCCCAACGTCATCGTCAAGCTGCCCGCCACCCGGGCCGGGATCGCGGCCATGGAGGAGGCGACCTACCGCGGGGTGAGCGTCAATGCCACAGTCAGCTTCAGCGTGGCGCAGGCGCTCGCCGCGGCCGAGGCGGTCGAGCGCGGCCTGGAGCGGCGCGATGCCGAGAACCGCGACACGACCCGCATGGGGCCGGTGATCACGATCATGATGGGCCGTCTCGAGGACTGGCTGCGCGCGGCGGCCGAGCGGGACAGCGTCGCCGTGCATCCCTCGTCCCTGCCCTGGGCCGGGGTGGCCACGGTGAAGCGTGCCGCCGCCGAGTGGGGGGCCCGTGGATTCCGTGCCCGGCTGCTCGCCGCGGCCATCCGTCATCACCTGCACTGGTCGGAGCTCATCGGCGGCGACCTCGTCATCACCCTGCCGCCGGCGTGGCAGCGGCGCTTCAACGCGAGCGACGTCGAGGTGCGCTCCCGGATCGGCGATCCGGTCGACCCGTCGCACCTGGCCGAGCTCCGGGCGCTTGACGACTTCGTGCGGGCGTTCGAGCCCGATGGCCTGGCAGTCTCCGAGTTCGATGCCTGGGGCCCGACGCGCAAGACGCTGCGCACCTTCATCGGCTCCTATCACGACCTGCTCCACCTGGTGACCGAGGCGCAGCTCGGATGAGCCACCTGGCGCGGGGGGAATCGGTCACGCCCGAGCGGGCGGGCTGGCGATACCTGTCGTTCGCCGTCCACCAGGTCGTCGGCCGTCTCCGCGCGGGCTGGTCGGGGCACGAAACGGCGGTCGTCGGGCTGGCCGGCGGCGGGTTCCGGGTCGACGGCCTCGAGCTCCCGGGACGCGAATCGGTCTGGGACGGGCTGCCATCCGCCGTCTACCTGCCGCCCGGCGCGACGGCCGCGCTGGAGCCCGTCGACGGACCCGTGACCGTGGCCGTCGCCCACGCCCCGGCGTCCGGGCGCGAGACCGTGCGCCACCCGGTTCGCATCGGCCCCGAGGACGTCCGCGTGGAGGTCCGCGGCGCCGGCAACGCGACCCGGCAGATCACCCACATCATCACCCCGGACTTTCCCGCCGATCGCCTCGAGGTCGTCGAGGTCTACACGCCGTCGGGCAACTGGAGCTCATGGCCCCCGCACAAGCACGACACCGATGACATGCCGCGCGAGGCCATCCTCGAGGAGGTCTATTCGTATCGGTTCCGGCGTCCGGAAGCATGGGGCATCCAGCGCCTGTACGGCGGCTCGGTCGATGCCCTCTACCCGGTGCGTGACGGCGAGACGGTGATCGTGGCCGACGGCTACCACCCGTTCGTGGCCACCCACGGCGACGACGCCTACTACCTCAACGCCCTCGCCGGTGACGTGCGCACCATGGCCTGCTCGTTCGATCCCGCGCTCGACCACGTGCGCGAGTCCTGGGCCGATCTGCCGCCCGACGAGGCGCGGCAGGCGGTGATCTTCGAGGAAACCTATGCCGCGCTGGAACGCTACCGTGCCGACCGACCGGGGGGCTTCGTGAGTGCCGCGACGTGGTGGACGCTGCTCGACTTCTCCACGCAGCTCGGGGGCATCGTGGTCGAGGACTTCGGCCTGGTGCGGCCCGACGGCACCCTGCGGCCGGCCGGCGAGCTGGCGACGGCGGCCTTCGATGCCCCCGCGGGAGAGGGGATCGAGCAGGTGATCGAGCCGGAGATCGAGCGTCCTCGCGTGGCTCCGCGGCGGATGGTGGGGGAGTGGGCGCTGGCGTCGTACCTCGCCTACGGTCTGGTCTCCGCCCTTGGCTCGATGGGGCTGACCCTGGGCGTCATGACTCGACGTGGCGGTCGATCGGTGGCGGGCCGGCGTCGATGAGGCTCGCGCGCGGACGCCTGGCAGCGGTGTCGGTCCGGGCCACGTTCGGGGCCGGACTGTGGGTGGGCTCCATGGTGGGGCTCGTGCTCGGGTCGATCCTCGGCGCCCTGCTGGCCTGGTTCGCCGGCACGATGCTGGACTGGCAGCGGGATCTCGCCTTCACCCTGGGCGTGGCGCGAACGCTGCTCCCGCTCGGCGACCAGGTCGCGCTCCTGCGCTGGATCGCCCTCAACTGGTTCGTGGCCATCCCGGTGGCCGCGCTGGTGGTCGCTGCCCTGACCGGGCTGGTGGGTGGCCTCATCGGGGCGGTGCTGGCAGCGTCGTACAACCGGTCTCCGCGGCATGCTGCGGTGGTGGTTGAGCTGCCCGACGAGGGCGAGGAGCTGGATCCGGAACCCGGCTAGGATGGCCGCGTGCAGACCGATGGCCGCACGGCCCTCCTGGCCGTCCTCGCCACGCTGGTCGCCATCACCGTCGCCACCAACACCACTGCCTCCCTGGCGCAGCCGCAGATCGCTGCCGCGTTCGATGCCGGTCCGGCGGACACGGCATGGGTGGTGTTCGGCTACAGCGCCACCTTCGCGCTGGGCACGGCGCTGTGGGGCGGCATCGCGTCGCGCACCGGCATCATCCCGGCGCTCGTGGCCGGTGTGGCCCTGCTCGGCATCGGCAGCGCCGCTGCGGCCGTCGCCCCGTCACTCGAGCTCGTCATCGGCTCGCGACTGGTGCAGGGCCTCGGGTCCGGGGCCATTCCCACGCTGTCCACCGCGCTGATCGCGGGACGCTTCGAGGGCACCGACCGTGCCCGAGCCCTGGGCGTGATCATCGCCTCCGTCGGTGGCGGACAGGCGCTGGGGCCGATCATGGGTGGCGTGCTGCTCGAGGTGGGCGGGTGGCGGCCGGCCGTCTCGATCGGCGTGGTCGCCATTCCGGCCGTCGTCGTGCTGGCACGGTCGCAGCGCGGGCGGACGACCGCGGTCGGGCATCGACGCATCGACTGGATCGGCGCCGGCCTGGTCGGCGCGCTCGCGCTGGGGCTGACCTTCGTGTTGAACCGCGGGCCGCTCGGGGTCAGCCCTGCCGTGGTCGCTGCGGGTATCGTGGCCGGCGCTGCCGGGATCGCCGTGCTGCGACGGGCCGCGTCCCATGCGGACGCATTCGTGCCGGCCGACGTGCTGCGCAACCCGGTCTTCCGCTCGGTGGTACCCCTCGGCGCGGTGGGCCTGAGCGCCTATCTCGGCACCATCGTGCTCGTGCCGATCCTCGGGGCTCGGGCATACGGGCTCGAGGGCATTGCGCTCGGGCTGCTGCTGCTGCCGATGGCGCTCGCCGCCGCGATCAGCTCACCGAACAATGCCCGCGTCCAGGCGCGGCTCGGTCCGCGGAACACGACAAGGCTGGCCCTCGCGCTGCTCGGGGCCGCTCCGCTCGTCGTCGCCTTCGGCGCCGTGCCGGCCGGCCCCGCCGTGCTGGGGCTCGGTCTGGCAGCGGCCGGCGCCGGCTTCGGCATCCTCAACGCGCCGCTCCTGTCGCGACTCACCCACGCCATCACCGGCGATCGCCAGCCGGTGGCGGTCGGCGTCTACAACCTGTGCTTCTTCTTCGGCGGGGCGGTCGGCGCGTCGGTATCCTCGGCGATCGTGCAGACCGGGTTCGATCTGCCGGGGTTCGGGGCAGTCGGCCTGCCCGGATTCACCACCGCGCTCGTGCTGGTGGCGATCGGCCCGCTCGTGGCAGCCGTGCTGGTCGGAGAACCTCGGCATGCCGAGCTGGACGGCTATGCTCAGCCGACCATGTCACGCCCCGACGCGGTGATCTTCGACCTCGACGGCACGCTGGTCGACACGGTCCCGGCCCGCATCCGAGCCTGGGACCTGGTCTTCGCCGAGGTCGGCATCCCGGCCACGCACGAGCAGCTCGCCGCACTCATCGGCATCGACGGCCGGCGCCTGGCCCGCGACGTGGCCATCGCCGCCGGAGGGGGGCTGGACGAGGCGGGGGCGGAGCGGATCGACGTCCGCGCCGGTGAGCTCTTCGACGCGGAGAATCGAGAGCCGCGTGCCCTGCCCGGCGCACCCGCCGCGCTGCGGCGCATGAACACGGCCGGCGTGAGGTGGGCGATCGCCACCTCGTCCCGCCCCGAGCAGCTCGCCGCGTCGATCGCGGCGCTCGAGCTCGACCGCGAACCACGCATCGTCGACGGCAGCCGCGTCGAGCATGCCAAGCCCGCGCCGGACCTCCTGCTCCTCGCCGCACGCGAGCTCGGCGTCGAACCGTCACGTGCCTGGTACGTGGGCGACTCCACCTGGGACATGCGCGCGGCGGCCGCCGCCGGGATGACCGCCGTCGGCATCCTCGCCGGTGCCGCGCTCGACGCCGATGCGCTCCGGGAGGCGGGGGCCTCGGTGGTGCTCCCGACCCTGGACGACCTCGATCTGCCGGCCTGAGCCCCGTGCCGCTCGACGATTACCGGCGCAAGCGCGACTTCTCCGCGACGCCGGAGCCGGCGCCCGGCGATCTCACCGAGCGCAGCGGACGCTTCACCGTGCAGCGGCACCGGGCCACGGCGCTGCACTACGATGTTCGGCTCGAGATCGGCGGCGTCCTTGTCAGCTGGGCGGTGCCAAAGGGTCCGACGCTCGACCCGTCGCAGCGGCGCCTGGCGATGCGCACCGAGGACCACCCGATCGAGTATCTCGACTTCGAGGGCATCATCCCGAAGCGGCAGTACGGTGCCGGTGACGTGATCGTCTGGGACTGGGGCGTGTTCGAGCCGGAGTCCGAGACGCCCGACCCGGCGGCGGGGCTGCGGGACGGCGAGATCAAGTTCGTCCTCCACGGCGAGAAGCTGCGCGGACGGTTCACCATCGTGCGCACCGACCGGCGGGGCCGCGGAGGTCGCTCCGAGACCGACGAGCGTGAGCAGTGGCTCCTCATCCATAAGCGGGATGGAGCCGCGGTCGACGGCTGGGACGCCGAGGACCACCCGCACAGCGTCAAGACCGGCCGAACGAACGACGAAGTGCTCGAGAACGTGCCGCCCCGCTTCCGCGCCGACCCTCCGCAGCCCGTGTCCGAGCTGGATCTGTCGGCAGCGCGCAGCGAGCCGATGCCCGACTTCGTCGAGCCGATGCGGGCCACCCTGGCCGACCGGCCCTTCAGCGATCCGGACTGGGTGTTCGAGGTGAAGTGGGACGGCTACCGGGTCGAGGCGGTCGTGGCAGATGGTGCAGTCCGCCTCTGGACCCGCAACCGTCAGGATGCCGCACGGTATTTTCCCGAGCTCGCCGGTGATGCGGACTGGATCCATGCTCGAGCGGCGATCGTCGACGGCGAGGTGGTGGCGCTCGACGAGGACGGGCGTCCGCAATTCAGCCTGCTGCAGGACCGAACCGGCGTGCGAACCGGTCGGGCGGCCGGGAAGCGGGTGCGCGGCGAACCGGCCCCGATCGTCTTCCAGGTCTTTGACCTGCTGCACCTGGATGGACAGTCCCTTCTGGACGTCCCGCTCGAAGACCGCAAGCGCCTGCTGCGCAGCCGCCTCAGACCCCACCCGCTCGTGCGCTACTCCGGTCACGTCGAGGCCCATGGAGAGGCATTTCACGCGGCCGCACGCGAGCAGGAGCTCGAGGGAGTGGTTGCCAAGCTGCGACGGTCGCCGTACGAGCCGGGGCGGCGCAGCCGAGCCTGGTTGAAGCTGAAGCTCCGGCGCGAGCAGGAGGCGGTCGTGGTCGGCTGGCTGCCGGGGCAGGGGAGCCACCGCGACCTCGGCTCCCTGATCCTCGCCGTCCGGTCCGGCGACCGGTGGGTCCACGCCGGCCAGGTGGGCAGTGGCATCGACGCCCGGATGCGGCGCGAGCTTCGGACTCGGCTCGACGAGCTGGTCCGCGACGACTCGCCGCTCGACCCGGTGCCGAAGCTGAAGGGGGCGCGCTGGGTCGAGCCGCGCCTCGTGGTGCGAGTCGAGTTCGCCGAGTGGACGGCCGACGACCTGCTGCGCCAGGCGGCCTTCAAGGGACTCGAGATCGGCCGCGACCCGCGGTCGGTGCGGCGCGAGCGGGCGCTGCGAACCGCGAGCGCAACGGCGGCTGCGGAGGCATCGGTGCCCGCCGCTACGGCGTCGTCATCGGCGGAGGACGCCGAGGGCGCACTCGCCGCCCTCGATCGGATCGAGACGGAAGGAGCTTGGGAGGTCGGCGGCCGGGAGATCCGCGTCACGAACCTCGACAAGGTGCTGTTCTCGGGAGGTGAGGGCCGCGCTGACGTCACCAAGCGCGACCTGCTCCGCTACCTCGTCGGCGTGGCGGCGGTCCTCGTGCCGTACCTCGACGGTCGCGGGCTCACCGTGCAGCGCTACCCGAACGGGATCGAGCACAAGGGCTTCTGGCAGAAGGACCTGCCGAAACACAGATCGGAAGA
>JAHWJN010000045.1 GCA_019348395.1 Chloroflexota bacterium | reverse complement strand
GAATCGTCTCGTTCACGTGCCGAACCGCGTCGAGCACGCCCTTTCCACCGTAGCGAGCCTCGTCGGCGTCCCGCAGCTCGACTGCCTCGTGGGCGCCGGTGGAGGCGCCCGACGGGACGAGCGCGGTGCCGACCGAACCGCCCTCGAGGAAGAGGTCCACCTCCACCGTCGGGTTGCCACGCGAGTCGAGGATCTCCCGCCCGATGACGTCCTCGATCAGGGTCCTCATGCCGTCTTCTCCGAAGCGATCTCGGCGTCCATTCCAAGGAGCGCGGCGACGCCGGGGAGCGTCTTGCCCTCGAGGAACTCGAGCGACGCGCCACCGCCGGTGCTCACGTGGGTCATGCGCGTCGCGAGCCCGAGCCCCTCCACGGCGGCGACCGAATCCCCGCCACCGACCACCACCGAGGCCCCGGCATCGGCGCGCTCGGCGAGGGCGCGGGCGATGGCGTTCGTGCCGTCGGCGAACTGCTTGATCTCGAAGACCCCCATCGGGCCGTTCCAGAAGACCGTCTTCGCCCTGCCGAGGTGCTCGGTATAGGCGGCCACCGTCTGAGGACCGATATCGACGACCATCTGATCCGGTGGCACCTCCCCGATCGCGACCGTCCGCGGACGGGCGCGGGCATGGATCTGCGTCGCCACGACCGCGTCGGTCGGGAGCATGAACCGCACCCGCTTGCGGCGGGCCTCACCCAGGATCCGCTCCGCGTTCTCGACCTGGTCCGCCTCGACCAGGCTGGCGCCGAGCTCGGCGCCCCTGGCGGCCAGGAAGGTGTTCGCCATTCCGCCACCGACGAGGACTGCCTGGCAACGGGACAGCAGCGCCTCGAGAACCTCGAGCTTGCCGCTGACCTTGGCGCCTCCGATGACCGCGTGGAACGGTTTGGCGGGCCGCTCCAGCAGGCGCGATAACGCGTCGACCTCTGCCTCCATGAGCAGGCCGGCGACCGCCGGCAGGTGATGGGTGATCCCCTCGGTGGAGGCGTGCGCACGGTGCGCCGCGCCGAACGCGTCGTTGACGAAGAGGTCCGCGAAGTCGGCCAGCGACTTGGCGAACTCCGGGTCGTTCGCCTCCTCCTCCGCATGGAAGCGCAGGTTCTCGAGCATCAGCAGGTCGCCCGGGCGCAGCTTGTCGACCGCGACCTGCACGCCGGCGCCCAGCGCGTCGCCGGTCATGCGCACCGGCCGGCCAAGCAGCTGACTCAGCCGATCGGCGACCGGCTTGAGGCGAAGCCCGTCGTTGACCTTGCCCTTCGGCCGGCCGAGGTGGCTGGCGAGGATGACCGTGGCTCCGCGCTCGAGCAGATGCACGATCGTCGGCAGGCTGGCCCGGATGCGGCTGTCGTCGGTGATCTTGCCGTCGTCGAGTGGGACGTTCAGGTCGGCACGCAGGAAGACCCGCTTGCCGGTGACGTCGACGTCCCGAACCGTCTTGGCGTCCATCGGCGCCTCCCTACAGCCGCTCGGCCATGAACTTCGCGAGATCCGCGACGCGGCACGAGTAGCCCCACTCGTTGTCGTACCAGGCGATGACCTTGAGCAGCCGGTCGCCGGTGACCATGGTCGACTCGGCGTCGATGATGCTCGAGCGCTCGTCCCCCTTGAAATCCATGCTCACCAGCTTCTCGTCGGTGTAGCCGAGCAGGCCCTTCATCGGGCCATCCGCGGCCTCACGCAGCGCCTGGTTGGCCGCCTCGGCGGTGACGGGCTGCCCGGTGATGGCCACGAAGTCGATGACACTGACGGTCGGGGTCGGAACACGGAGCGAGAACCCGTCGAACCTGCCCTTCAACTCCGGGATGACGAGCGAGAGTGCCTTTGCCGCGCCGGTCGAGGTCGGGATGATGTTCTGCCCCGCGCTGCGGGCGCGGCGCAGGTCCTTGTGAAAGACGTCGAGCACGTTCTGGTCGTTGGTATAGCTGTGGATGGTGGTCATCAGGCCGCGCTCGATCCCGAAGCGGTCGAAGATGACCTTGGCCGGCAGCGCCAGCCCATTGGTCGTGCAGCTGGCGTTGCTGACAATGTGGTGCCGGGCCGAGTCGTATCGGTCCTCGTTCACCCCGAGGACCAGGGTGATGTCCTCGTTCTTGGCGGGGGCGGAGATGATCACCTTCTTCGCGCCGGCGTCGACGTGCGCCTTCGCCCGGGTGGCATCGGTGAAGATGCCCGTCGACTCGACCACGATGTCGACCCCGAGGTCGCCCCACGGCAGGGCCGCCGGATCCTTCTCGCTGAACGAGCGGATGGCATTGCCGTTCACGACGATCTCGTTGTCGCCGGCAGTCACCTCACCGTCGAAGCGGCCGTAGGTCGAGTCGTACTTGAACAGGTGGGCGTTGGTCTCGTCGTCGGCAAGGTCGTTGACCGCGACCACCTCGAGGTCGCCGGGATGTCGCTCGAGGATGGCCTTGAGCGTCTGGCGGCCGATGCGACCGAATCCGTTGATGCCGATGCGGGTACTCACGGACGTGAAGCTCCTCCTTGCGCGGCCGTCTGCGGCCGATGCGACCCGTCATAGCGCGGGTCGCCAATGCGTTCGGTGACGATCGGCAGCGCGCCGATCAGCGAGACGTCGGGGCCGAGGGCGGCGGGAACGATGCGCACGCGGTCGACGAGGATGGGAAGCGCGCGTCGCACAAGCTCCGCGCGGGCCACCTCGTACAGCCGCGGATGGTGCTCCGCGATTCCGCCTCCCATCACGATCACCTCCGGGTTGAGCGCGTTGACGATCGAGGCGCACATGGCGCCGATGGCGACCCACGCGCGCTCCAGGAGCTCGCGACAGGCGGCGTCGCCATCATCCGCGGCTCGCGCGACGTCCACGGCCTCCACGAGATCGGGATCCGGCGCCCGGGCGGCGAGGATCGGCGCTTCGCCCCGTCGGACGAGCTCGGCTCCCGCTCGTGCAAGGCCGGTGCCCGATGCGATGGCCTCCACGTGGCCGATCCCGCCGCAACCGCAGCGCGGCCCATCGAGATCCACCACCAGGTGGCCGAACTCGCCGGCCGTGCCGCCGGGGCCGGTCAGCGGTCGGCCGTCGATGACCGCGGCGCCGCCGATGCCGGTGGAGACGGTGATGTAGACCAGGTCGCGGGTGTCACGTGCCGCGCCGTAGCGCCACTCGGCGCGGGCGGCCACGTTGGTATCACGCTCGAGGAAGGTCGGCAGGCCCAGGCTGCCGGCAATGGCCTCGCGGAGCGGCACGTCCCGCCAGCCGACGAGGTTGGGCGGCGCCACGACGATGCCGCGCCACGGGTCGAGCGGGCCGGGCGAGCTGATGCCGACGCCGACCGCCGGGGCGTACCCTGCGGAGACCGCCTCTTCCCGGGTCTCAGTCGCGAGCCGGCCGATGTGGTCGATGACGGCATCCACACCACGATCGTCCCGGGTCGGTTCGGCGCGGCGCGCGACGACCTGGCGGTCGGGGGTGACCAGCGCGGTGCGGATCTGCGTACCGCCGAGGTCGATCGCCAGGACCGGCTGATCGGCGTCACTCTCCACGGACCCGATTCTAGCGACCGCCCGTGACGAAGTCGGAGCCCGCCGGTCCGCCGCACGAGAACGGGGCGCCCCGGCGAACCGGGACGCCCCGTACTGGATCGAGAGATCGACGGGTCAGCCGCCGATCTTGAACATCTTGGTGCCGCAGACCGGGCAGATGCCCTCGGTCGCCGGCTTGCCGTTCTTCATCGTGATCTTGTTCTCGTTCTGCATCTCGCGCTTCGCCTTGCACTTGACGCAGTAGGCCTCGGTCGCCATGGGTGATGTGCCTCCTAGTGGCCGGCCCGTTCGGTGCCGGACGATGGTGTTGAGCTGCGCGCCCGCCGATCGATCAGCTCCGCGCGACGGTCGAGCGCGTCGCCGCCGTCGTTCTCGAGCTGCCAGAGCAGGTGGATGCCGGCCAGTCCGACATCGATGCAGCGTGCCTCCGCGGCCTCCTTCGCCGCGCCTTCCAGGAACGTGCCGTCCGTCCGCTGCGCGTAGGCCGCGCAGACCGTGCCGGACCGCAGTCCCGCCAGATGCGCCAGCACGAAGAGTGCCGACGATTCCATCTCGAGGTTCGCCACACGCTGGTGACGAAGCTCCTCTGCGAGCTCAGGATAGCGAACGGGGAGCGTGCGCATCCTGCGTCCCTGCGGAGCGTAGAACCCGCTCGCCGTCGCCGTGAGCCCCACGTGATACCGAATCCCGAGATCGCGGCAGGCCCTTTCGAGGGCCCACACCACCTCGCGGTGGGCCACGGCCGGAAAGCCGGGATGCACGTAGAAGTCGGTGGTGTTCTCCAGTCGGACCGCCGCAATCGACACGATCAGGTCGCCGAGCGCGATCTCTGGCTGGAGCGCGCCGGACGACCCGACCCGGATCAACGTCGGGGCATCGGTGATCTCCATCACCTCGGCCAGCACGATCTCGACGTTGTCCGTGCCCATCCCGGTCGACATGCAGCTGACGCGCATGCCGCGGTACGACCCGGTGGCGGTCGTGATCTCCCGGTTGCTGCGCTCGAGCTCGACGGCATCCCAGCGTTCCGCCACCTTCGCCACCCGCCCCGGGTCGCCGACCAGCAGCACGTGCTCGGCCAGCTCACCTCGCTCGAGGGCGATGTGGTACTGGCGGTGGCCCGTGCGTGGGGCGTCGGCCTGGGTCGGTTCGCTCAAGTCCGCGGCAACTCCTGCGTGCTCGTCACGTTCGGATCGAACGCGCGGGAGTATACGCCGCACGCTCAGCCCGAACCACGCTCGTGCGGCACGCCCACGAGCGTGAGGACCGGGGGCTCGCTGCCCGAGCTCCCTTCGATGAACGAGGCGGCGAGTGACGGAGTGTCCGGCCCCGGCGGGGGCTCCAGGCGGCGGGCGATCGTCGCGGCGCCGGCCGCGGTGAGCGCGGCGGCGGCCAGCAGCCCGGCCGCCAGCATCCGCGCGTGGTCCTCCGCGGGAACGCCCTGCCCGTGCACCGAGGCGGGCGTGGCAGCCACGTCGGGAGCAGGATCTGACGGCATCGACAGCGCTCCGGTCCGGACCAGGGCCGGAGCCGGCTGCAGGCCACCGCACGGAACCAGGATGCGCGGCGGATCGGCGAGACCGACGCCGAGCGCCCGCACGGGGCGATTCGACGGAGGAACCGCCTCGTCGCACTGCCAGCGCAGCTCCACGCTCCCCCCATCGACATACAGACGCGGCTCGGAGACGCTCCCGGTCCGACGACCGACCAGGCTGACCCAGGCCGGGCCCCCTGTCGGGAGCACCCCGTGCGGTGCATGCGGAGCTGCGGCTCGGACGCTCACGTCTCCCGGTGCCGAGCCGAGGACCACGGCGGGGGCCCCGGTTGCGCGGTCGGTCCCCGCGGACACGAGCCCGGTCAGCTCCAGTGGGACGGGCAGCCGCCGATGGGCGAGAACCGCCAGCACCAGCGACTCTGAGGCTCGGTCGATCACGACCAGCCGATGACCGTCCCACAAAACACCGGCCAGCCCGAGCTCCGGCCACGGGCCGTGGACGAGGGTAGCGGCAACGTGGAGGTCGGCGAGGCCGGCCTCTTCGAGCGCCCCCAGGCCGGCGGGTGCGTGGCCGGCTCCGCGGGACGACGGCGCGCCGCCGGAGGACGTCGTGGCCGCCGAAGCGTGCCCGGGGTCGGTTTCTCCCGGCGACGTCGGAGGGGCCACGACGCGTACCTCGTCGCGGTCGCGAGGCCAGATCCGGTACCCGCGCAGTGGCTGCGAGCCGGTCGTCTGCTGTGCGAGAACGCCGATCGCCTCGACCCACGCGCCCTCCACGAACGGGGCGGCATCGGCGGCCAGGGAGGCGGCCAGGTAAATCCGCAACGGACCGGAGCCGTCGTCCAGCTCGAAGGAGACGGTCCCGCTCGCCACCCGCCGGGCGGTGGCGACGACCGCGCCGCGGACGCGCACCAGCCGTGCCTCGTGAGGCTCGCCGGCATCGCCGCTGCGGATCGTTCGCGGTTCGGGCTCCGGAACGACACCGAGCCTGAGGGGCGGGGTCGTCAGGCGCAGGCTCTCCATGCCGGCGAGCGTGGAGCGGACGCCGGTCAGATCGATCCGCTCCCCTCGGGCAACCGGGCCCGCCTCGTCACCGACCCGGAGCAGGATGGCGCCGGTCTCGTCCTGGATGACCGCGCTCACCGGGTCGACGAGGCCCGGGGCCATGGTCACGACGCCCCGCACCCGTGCCGTCGCGTGCTTGGGCAGCGAGCGCGCCTCCGAGATGGAGATGACGCCCTCCGGCGTGGGCGCCGGCGTGGGACCGGGATCGCCCGGGGTCGGCGAGTCACTCGGCGCGGCCGTCGGCGGTGGCGTCCCCGCGTCCCGGACATCGGCCGGATCGCGCGGCTGCAGGCGATAGCCGGAGGTGCCGGTGCCACTCGAGTCGCGTTGGCCCACCACCCCGACGAGGTCGACGAGCGTGCCGGCGGTCCACGCCGACGTGTCGATGCCGGTTCCGGAGCCGACGACCACGCGAGTCGGCCCACTCCCGTCGTCGAGCTCATACGCCAGGCCCGCACTCAGGGTGGTCGGCGCACCGGTGACCGCTCCAGCCACGTGCACCAGCATTGCCTCCGCCGACTCGTCGACAGAGCCCGTCGGCCGATCGAGTGCCTCGGGGTCAGGTCCGGTCCCCACCACCGTGACGTCTGTGCCGGACGCCCGCACCGTGCGCTGAGCGAACCGATCGTCGACCGTGCCGGTGACGCGCAATCGCGCCCCACGCTCGAAGGACCCGGAGCTGAGCAGCACCGCGATGCCGGCCGACTCGTCGGCGAGGTACCCACCCCCCTCGGCGAAGGCGGAGTCCGTGAGTGCCGTGCCTTCGATGGTCACGGTCGTGCCATCGGGCATGGAGCGAGCGGTGGCGACCGACAGCACCGGCGCTGATGTCGGGGGCGGCGTCATCGGCGACGCCGTGGCGCCCGGTGTCGGTGATACCGACGGTGCCGGCGACGGCGACGGGCTTCCCGGCGGCGGTGGCGTGCCGGCCGGATCGGGGACCGGGGGCGATGCGAGGTTCTGTGGATCGGGCACGGCGCGCTCGATGAAGTCGGCGGCGTTGTCGTCCGTGTCCTGCGTCGATCCCAGCGCGCCACCGGGGCGCCGCTCGATGCTCGAGCCGGCCGCCGGAGCGGCCGCCGGGCTGGCCTCCATCCACGTGGAAGCTGCCGTCCCCCAGCCCACCGCGTCGATGGCCGACGCCGCGCCCTGGATGCGCAGCGCGACGCTCCCGCCGGTGGCCGCCATCCCGGACGCGTACACCGAATCGGCGAGCGCGGCATAGATGCCCTGCTCGTTGGCGATGAGCAGGTGCCGTCCCGGGCCGAGTTCAGGGGCGCCGGCATCCCACGCCGCCCGACGGCCGACCGTCAGGCCACTGGCGCTCACGTACACGAGCTCGAGCCCCTCGAGCGGAAGTGGCGCGTCGGTGGGGTTGTAGAGCTCCACGAACTCGTCGCTGGCAGCCGCGCCACCCGCCACGATCTCGCTGACGACCAGGTGGTCCGGCACCGAGTCGCCGCGCGCCTGCCCGGCGCCGAATGGCAGGAGCGCCGAAGCCATCATCGGGATGACGAGCAGCAGGACAGAGACGGGACGCCACCGGCGCGGACGGTCGACTGGACGGAGCACGGCACACCTCGCGATGGAGGCGCGCAGGCCGTCGCATCATGCTCCGGCCCGGCGTACCGTCCGCTTACCGGCCGCTTACCGGCCGCTCACAGTACAATCGGCGGCCATGTCTTCCCGAACCTCCCGAGACCGCGACGCCTCCCGTGCCGAGGCCCGCCGACGAGCACGCCTCGCCGCCCGCGGCGACTCCGCCTTCGACGCCGACGAGGAGGAGGCGCAGCCCGACCAGACGCCGGCGGAGCCACGGCGCAGCCTGCTGACCCGCATCTTCCCTCCCGCACCGCCGCTCCCAGACAAGCCCGACCCCATGCGCGGCTTCGACCCGGAGGGCCCGATGGTCCCCGTTCGCGAGCGCCTCTTCCTGCTTCGGCAGAACCCGCTGGCGTGGCTCCTCACCGGCGTCCTGTCGTTCCTCGGCCTGTACGCCTCGTTCTTCTACGGTGGTTCCCCCATCGGGCTGGTGGCGACGTTCATCCAGTTCGGTGCCCTCATCGCGGCCGGCTGGTTCGGCTGGCAGCGTCCGACGCTGTACGGCACCGCCGCCGGAGCGCTGGGCGGCACGCTCACCGCGGCCCTAGTGCTGCTCGACTTCGCGCGGCTCGGCGTGGACGCGGGGGACCTCGGCCCCGGGACCGTGGCCACACAGACGGTGATCACGATCGCCTGGCAGGCCGCGTTCGGCTTTCTCGGCGGCTGGTACGGCGGGTACCTCCGCCGACGACAGGCCCAGGTCAACCGTGACCTGCGCTCGCGCCGGCGCTGAGCGGCACGAATCCTGCTACGACGCGCTCCGTAGACACCGAGAACTGACACCACCTGACGTCCCGAGGAGCCCGTCGCCGACGGAAGCTCGGGCCAGACGCGACATTGAGCGGCTCCGACGCGTCGGTGGTGGCAGGGTCTTGAGGTCTTCGCGGGGGCCGTCGGGTTCCAGGACCCTCCGTACTGGAACCTCGACGGTCCCCCTTTTGCTGCCCGTTGCTGCCCGTTGCTGCCCGCTTGAGGCCAGCGCACGGTCAGCCGCTGTGCGCCGCTGCCGCCTCGCGCGCCCGTGCGTGGGCTACGGCGGGGTCGGCATCCAGGCCCAGCACCTCGCCCGTGGATCGCATCTCGGGTCCAGGCTGCAGGTCCACGCCGGGCAGGCGCCACAGCGAGCCGACCGGCGCCTTCACCGCGACCAGCGGGCCGTCGGGCGCGAGGCCGGGTCGCAGGCCGACGTCCACCA
>JAHWJN010000044.1 GCA_019348395.1 Chloroflexota bacterium | reverse complement strand
TCTTCGGGACCGCCTTCGCGGCCGTCGTCGTGTTCACGATGGGGAGCGCCACCGCGATTGTGCCAACCGCCGACGGCGCACGGTCATCCCGCGACGCAACACCGCCGGCATCGGCCCACGCGCCCATCCCCTCGACGCCGGTGCAGCCGGGGGCCGTCGGCGGGACGCTGGTCGTGACCGGTGACCGGGAGGGCACCATGGTCCTCGGGCGCGAGACGACCCAGGACCGATACGGGCTCGTCGGGGCCAACGGCAGGATCCTGTTCGAGGGCGACCCGCCCACCGTCGCGCGCGTCCAGTACGACGGGCTGGAGTTCTTCGTCGACCCCGACGAGTGCACCGTCATCCCCGGCGAACGGCACGACCCGAGCGGTGTCGCCGGCGCCGACATCCGGTGCGAGGCGATCGAGGATGTTCGTGGCGGGGGCGTGATCGGGCTCAGAGGGCGGATCGGCGTCGCCGCCGACCTGTTCGGCCTTCGCGGCGACCTGCCGCCGTCCGGCGGGATCGTCGCCGTCGGCGATGAACGGCTCGTCCTCGAGGAGGCACAGCTGGACCTCGGACCGCGTCCGGCCATCGCCGGTGAACAGGGGTTCCGTCTCGCGGCCGACGCCGGGTTCCTGCACCTCGCCTACGATCCAGAGGGGCACGAGATTTCGTTGCTCGGCGTTCAGCTCGACGGTCCCGTCGCCGAAATCCCGGACGGGGCCTGCTCGGTCATCACGCGACCGCTCGGCGTCCTCAACCCACGGGTGACGGTGGTGGAGATGACGCTCCAGTGCTCGGCTGTCCAGGTGGAAGGGCTCGGGACCGTGCCGGTCGAGGGCTCGGTCATCGTGGACGTGGCGGAGCTGCCGCGCTGAGGGGGCCGTCCGTCACCGCCTGCCGTCGGCACGGGCCGTGACCTCGTCGAGCGACGCCTGCAGGCGTGCCAGGATGGGACGCAGCGGCTCGCGCGGCTCGACCCGGATCGGCTCGGCCTCCTCCACCCGGAGCCGGCAGAACGGCAGCAAGATGACGTGGCGGTCCCAGCGTCGCGTCAGCCGGATCGACGGATGCCCCACCACCGCCCAGGGCAGGAGCGGCAGCCCCGCCTCGCGCGCGACGATCAGCGCCCCAGGCTTTGCCCTCCGATAGGGGCCGACCGGACCGTCCGGGCTGACCACCACGGACGCGCCCTGGCGGCCGAGACGCGCCATGGCACGGGACAGGCGAGCCGCCTCCGCCCGCTCCCCTTCGCCGGGCAACGGCACCGATCCGGCGTCCAGGGCGGCGAGCATGGCGTTCATCACCTCGCCGCGGAACGTGCGGGTGCTGAAGCTGACGTGGTGCTGGTGCCGTCGCAGCCGGTGCGCCGCCGTCGCGGCGGCGAGGTTGTACTCGTGCCAGAAGGCGAGGACGGCCGGGTCCTGCGTGACGCCACGCTCGACCGGCCGGCACGTCGCGGCCACCAGCCGGACGTACAGCGCCATGCCGCGACCGAACAGCCGGGCCACGAACCGCGACATCGGGCCGGTTACAGGTATCGGTCGCCGGCGGTCCGGGCGATCTCGTCGAGGACCGGCTTGATCTCCTCGGCGCGGTCGCGGTGGCAGACGAGCAGCGCGTCCGGGGTGTCGACGATGATCACGTCCTCGAGCCCGACGGTGACGATCAGCCGATCCCCGCCGTGGACGAGCACCCGATGCGAGTCGCGGTCGAGGTGCGGTCCGCTGGCCACCAGGTCCGCGCCGCGGGCACCGGTCAGCGCCTCCAGCAGGCTCGACCAGGAGCCGATGTCCGACCAGCCGGCATCGAGCGGGACGACCGCCATCCGGCCCTCCGCCGCGGCCGGCTCGGCGATGCCAACGTCGATCGTGACGGCGGGAAGCGGCTCGAGGACGTCGCGCACCTCGGTCATCCAGCCCGGGATGCGGTTGATCGCCTCGATGCGGCCCAGCGCCTCCGCGAGGTCCGGCTGGAACCGCTCGAGGGCCTGCCGGAAGGCGTACACGCGCCAGACGAAGATTCCGGCGTTCCAGCTGTACCCGCCCTCGGACAGGAACCGCTCCGCGGCGGACGGGTCGGGCTTCTCGACGAAGCGCTCGACGAGCGCGGTGGACGACGCCGGGTGGAGCTGCCTCGCGGCCTTGATGTAGCCGTACCCGGTGGCCGGGTGCGTCGGCACCACACCGAGGGTGACGAGATAGCCGCGCTCGGCGGCACGGGCCGCCTCCCGCAGGGCATCGGCGAAGGCGTCCTCGTCGGCGACGAAGTGATCGGCCGGCAGGATGAGGGCCACCTCGTCCGACTCGCGACGGGCGAGGACGGTCGCCAGTCCGGCGGCCACGGCGGTGGATCGGGCCAGGGGCTCGCCGAGGACGTTGTCGGGTGGCAGCTGCGGCAGCTGCTCCTGCGTGGCGCGCACATGGGACTGGCCGGTGATGACGTAGATGTCGTGCGGCTTCAGCAGCGCGCCGAGGCGCGCGACGCTCTGCTGCAGCAGGCTCGTCTCGCCGGTGAGGGCGAGCAGCTGTTTCGGTGTGCGTCGCCGGGAGAGGGGCCACAGGCGGGTGCCGGCCCCGCCGGCCATCACGATCGCGAACATGCGCGCCGAGGCTACCAGAGCCTCACGTCGGGTCGCGCTCGACCTCTGCCTCGAGCCGCTCGCCGAGCTCGAGAGTGCGACGGTACGCGGCCCACACCGCATCGGAGAAGACGGTGCGAATGCGGCCCTTCTCGAGCTCGTAGATCGCAGCGGCGCTGGTGCCGCCCGGCGAGGTGACCGCGTTGCGCAGCTGGGCCGGATGGAGCTCGGAGCGCTGCGCGAACTCCGACGAGCCGACGAGGGTCGCCACCACCAGGTCGTGCGCCAGCTCCCGGGGGAAGCCCAGGTGCACGCCGGCGTCGATGAGCGCCTCCATGACCGCGAACAGGTACGTCGGACCGGTTCCCGAAAGGGCGGTGGCCATGGCCACGAAGCTCTCGTCGGCGACCTGGCGCTCGTCGCCGAGGGCGCGAAGGACCGCTCGTGCCAGCCGACGCTGAGCGGCCGAACACGCTTCCGAGGCGGCCCACACGCTCATGCCGCGCCGGATCTGGCTCGGCGTGTTCGGCATGGCCCGCACGACGGCGGCGTGCTGCAGGCCGTCCACCAGCGTCCGGATCGTGGCACCGGCAACGATCGAGACCACGACCTGCTCCGGCGCGAGCCGGCCACGCAGCTCGCGCATGACCCGACCGAGCATCTGGGGCTTGACCGCCAGGACGACGACTTCCGACTCGGCAAGCGCATCGCGGTTGCGGGCCACCGAACGGACGCCGTGCCGCTCGGCCAGCGCGTCGCGTCGCTCGCGTCGCGGGTGGGAGGCGGTCAGCAGCCCGGGGCGGACCGCCCGGTCGGCAACCAGCCCGCCGATGATCGCCTCGGCCATGACCCCCGCCCCCACGATCCCGACCCGCATGCTCCGTCGCGCCATCAGTGCCGTTCCTCGCGCCCGTCGCCCACCGCGACCTCCGTCCCGAGCAGCTCCCGAGCCGCCTCCAGCTCCACCGGGGGCGCCTCCGATCGCTCCAGCAGCGTGATGGCCGCCGAGGCGAGCCGCCGAGCCTCCGTCACCGATCCGAGGTCGAGGAGCGCCCGGCCCAGGCCGAACGCCGCCAAGCCCTGCTCCCGCTCCGCACCGATGTCTCGTGCCTCGTCGATCGCCTCCGCATAGTAGCGGCGTGCGCTCGCCGGGTCGCCGGCCGCCCATCGAAGGTCGCCGATGCGCCGCGCCTGACGCACCGATTCGAGCACCAGCTGCGCCTGCTCGAAGTGCCACAGCGCACGGTGACCCCAGATATCGGCGACCCACCATTCCTCTCGTCCGACCGCGGTCTCCATGGCCACGGTGGCCGCCTCGGCCGCGCGCGGATGGTCACCCTCACGCTCGGCGGCGAGGTACGGCGCCGCCAGCGGGTCGCGACGGAGGCGGATCGGAAGCTGGCCGAGCCCGCTCGCGGGTTCGGGGCTCCGCGTGCCGAGCAGCGACCGCAGCCAGCCGGTGACGCGGGTGATCGCACCGGGCGACGGCTCGCCCCAGGTCGAGCGCGGATGCGGATGCCGGTGCCCGTTCCCGGCGCCCATGGATCAGCTCCGACGAGCGGCTGCGGTGAGCTCGTCCACCCGGTCGAGACGCTCCCAGGGCAGGTCGAGATCGGCCCTGCCGAAGTGGCCGTAGGCCGCCACCTGGCGATAGATGGGCCGCTGGAGGTCCAGGTCGCGGATGATCGCGCCGGGACGGAGATCGAAGACCTCCTGCACCACCTCGGCCAGCCGGGAGTCCGCCACGGTCCCGGTGCCATAGGTCTGGATGTTGACCGAGAGCGGATGTGCCACGCCGATGGCATACGCCAGCTGGATCTCGCAGCGCGTCGCCAGCCCGGCCGCCACCACGTTCTTCGCCACGTAGCGCGCCATGTAGGCGCCTGAACGGTCGACCTTGGTCGGGTCCTTGCCGCTGAAGCTGCCGCCACCGTGCCGCGCCATGCCACCGTAGGTGTCGACGATGATCTTGCGGCCCGACAGGCCGGAGTCGCCCATCGGTCCGCCGATCACGAAGCGTCCGGTCGGATTGACGAGGTGCCGCGTCCCTTCGTCGAGCAGCTCCTCGGGGATCGCCGCCTCGACGACGTGCTCGCGGACGGCGGCGGCGAGATCGGGCAGCTCCACGTCCGGGTCGTGCTGCGTGCTCACCAGCACGGTGTGGACCCGGCCCGGTCGCCCGCCGGCACCGTACTCGATCGTGACCTGGCTCTTCCCGTCGGGGCGAAGGAAGGGCACGATACCGCGGTGGCGCACCTCGGCCAGGCGTTGCGCCACACGGTGCGCGAGCATGATCGGCATCGGCATCAGCTCGTCCGTCTCGTCGGTCGCGTAGCCGAACATCATTCCCTGGTCGCCGGCGCCGAGCTCCTCGGGCTCCCGGCCCTCTCGCGACTCGAGCGCCAGGTCCACGCCCTGTGCGATGTCCGGTGACTGCTCCTTGATCGCCGTCATCGTGCCGCAGGTCTCCCAGTCGAAGCCGAGCCGGCTGTCGTTGTAGCCGATCTCGCGCACCGTCCGGCGCACGACCTCCTGCACGTCGACGTAGTGCGTCGTGGTGACCTCGCCGAGGACCAGCACGAGGCCGGTCGTGGTCGCGATCTCGACCGCGCAGCGCGCATCCGAGTCATGACCCAGGACATCGTCGAGGATCGCATCCGCGATCGCGTCGCAGAGCTTGTCGGGGTGGCCCTCCGTCACCGATTCGCTGGTGAACAGGACGGGCACGGCGTTGTCGGACATCGGTACCTCGTGGCGGGTTCGGGCGGGGCGAGTGTAGCGCCGTCAGCCGGTCGCGTGGCCGGCCGGCTCCGACGGGACGATGAGGAACGCGGCGACCAGCGTCGTCAGCGGCACGGCCGCCACGATGCCGATGCTGCCGACGAGCGCCCGGATCACCTCGACGGCCACGATCTCGCTGTTCAGCGTCGTGGCCGGATCCTGGCCCGACAGGCTGAACAGCAGCAGCAGCGGCAGGCCGGCCCCGAGATAGGCGAGCATCAGGGTGTTCACCGTGGCGGCGATGTGCGACCGGCCGACGCGCATGGCGCCGTTCACCACGTGCCCCCGGGCCGCGCTCGCATCGGTCCGGTGGATCTGCTCGACGGTCGCCGCCTGCGTCACCGTGACGTCGTCGAGCACACCGAGCGCGCCGAAGACGGTGGCCGCCAGCAGGATGCCGCTGAGGTCGACCCGGTCGCCGATGAGCGGGATGAGAAAGCTGATCTCCTCGCTCCCCTGCAGCACGGTGAAGCCAGCCAGCAGGGTGAATGCGCCGGCCAGCACCGCCGTCAGCACCAGCGCCGCGACGGTGCCCAGCGCCGCCGACAGGGCGACCCGTCCCCAGCCCTCGGTCAGCACCAGCGTGACGAGGGTGACCGCGGTCCCCCCGCCGACGGCCAGCAGGATCGGGTCGACTCCGCGGAGCAGCAGCGGCACAACCAGCTTGATCACCACGGCCAGGGTGAAGGCGAGGGCCACGAGCGAGCGTGCCCCCCGCAAGCCGCCGACGACGAGCACCGCACCCGCGAACAACGCCGCCAGCAGCCCCAGCAACGGCAGGCGCCACGGCTCGGTGATCACCGCGAACCCGCCTGCCGGGCCGGTGAAGCGTGTCACCACCACCTCGTCCCCGATGCCGTACGGTCGCCGCTCGTCCGATCCCGGCATGGCCGCCGATCCGTCCTGGACCGCAGCCTCCAGCCGCTCGCCCGCCGCCGTGCCACCCAGGACCTCGACCTCGAACAGCGGCAGCCCGGTGCCATCCGTCCCGGCGTCCGCCACGATCCGGGCGTGGAGCGACTCCTGGCCGACAACGGGGATGGCCCCGGAGGGGGTGAGATCCGGAAGGAGCAGGACGCCGGCGAGCAGAGCGATCCCCGCGATCAGCGACGGCAGCGCGTCGCGCACGCGCCGGCCGAGGGGCTGGTTCATCGCCGTCGAGGATAGCGCTCGTGGCGGCCGACGGCCGCCGCGGAGGACGTCAGCCGGCGGCGCCGGCCAGGCCGATGCGGTGCGCGATCACCGCGGCCTCGCTGCGGCGGGTCACGCCGAGCTTGGCGAGGATGTTCCCGACGTGGACTCCGGCCGTGCTCTCGGCCATGTAGAGGTGCTCCCCGATCTGGCGGTTGCTGCGCCCCTCGGCCAGGAGGGCAAGCACCTCGCGCTCGCGCGGGGTGAGCCCGAGCCGATCGGCGGCGACGGCCGCCGACTCGACCCCGTCGAGGTCGATCCGGCCGCGCCGGGCGAGCGCCTCGATCCGCGTTCGCAGGGGCGCCGCGCCGAGGCGCATGGCGATCACGTGTGCTTCCACCAGTGTCGTGGTCGCCTCGTCCCGGAGCCGAGCGCCGAGGTTCGCCTCGGCGGCCCGGGCCAGCACCCGCGCCAGCTCGTACGGGCGGTGCAGCTCGCGGCGCAGGGCCACGGCGCGCCGCCATCGCTCCGGATCGACATCGCCGTCCATCTCGGCCACGAGCGCCTCGGCGGTCGCCGCGTCGGCCTCCACGATCGTCGCCACCCTGGCGGCGGTCGCGCGTACCCGCTCGACGTGGCGTCGGACCTGGTCCAGCAGCTCGCCCGCACGGGCGAGCGAGTCTGTCATCCGCCCCGGGTCGCCGGCCGCCCGCGCGGCATTGAACTCGTCGCGCTCCGCCCACAGGCCGATGAGGTACAGGGTCCGCGCATCGGTGTCGAGATCCGGCTCGACGATGGCGGCCATCGTCTGTCGCACCAGCTCACGCGCCTGCAGCGGCTCTCCGGCCTCGATGGCCAGCTCGGCGCGACGGGCGTTCATGAGGTCCGGGTCGGGACCGACCACCTTCTCCCCCAGAGACTCGTAGGTCAGCAGGTCGAGACGCGCCGCATCGAGCTGCCCGCGATGAACGTGCATCCGGACCCGGTTGGAGAGGAGCCACCGGACGGCGTAGCGCGTCGGCCCCCAGTTGAGCGTCTCCTCCACGAGCGCGTGGGCCTCGTCCCAGCGGCCGAGCTCGAACAGGGATCGTGCCGCCTTGGATGCCATGTGTCCCCCGTACCGCAGCTCCGCGCCGAGGTCGCGGAGCCGTTCGCGGGCCGTCAGTGCCAGCTCGAGTGACTCGTCATGGCGCGCGGTCTCGTCGAGCGCCCACCCGAGCCCGACGGCGGTCAGGAAGACCGCCTGTGGATCATGGAGCTCGAGCGCCAGGGCATGACCCTCGCGCAGGATCGGGAGTGCCCGCTCCAGATCCGATCGACATGCGAGATCGAGCCCCAGCGCGTCGAGCGCACGTGCCTCGGCTCCGCGAGCCCCGACCGCCCGCGAGATCGCGAGCGCGGCCTCCGCCACCGGCAGCGAGTCGGAATAGCGACCTCGCACCATGAGGGACAGTCCCAGGTCGGAGAGCACCCGCGCCCGATCCGCGGTCGGTGGATCGATGGGGATCAGCTCGACGGCACGCTCCATGGCGCCCGCGCCGGACTGCCAGTCCCCGGCCTCGTTGAGGTACCACGCCAACCGGTGGTGGAGGACGCCGGCCAGCATCGGTTCGGCGACGGCATTCGTCTCCTCCAGTGCAGCCCGCACGAGGTCGATCGAGCGGCGGGGGTCGCCGGCCTGGGCCGATGCCTCGGCAGCCTCGACCAGGATGTCGGTTCGTGACACGCCCGACGGCAGCGCGTCGGCGGGGAGCTTGGGCCACAGCTCGAGCGCACGTTCGAGCAGCGATTTGGCCTCGGGAAACGCATACCTCGCGGCGGCCACCCGCCCGGCGTCGATCGCCGCCTCGAGCGCGCGCTCCAGCTCGTGGGCGTGGAACCAGTGATGCGCGAGCTGGGCGGTGGCCCCGGACGGATCGGCCACCCGAAGCTCCGGATGCGCCTCGACCGCCCGCGCCAGGGCTGCGTGCAGCCTTGTCCGCTCGCTCGGCAGCAGCTCCTCGTACACCGCCTCGTGCAGCAGCGCGTGGCGGAACAGGTAGGCCGGCGTCTCATCCGGCGATGTCGGCAGCAGCAGATGGTGGTCGACGGCCTCCCGAATGCCCTCATCCAGCTCCTGCTCCGACCCGGTGCAGACGTCGACGAGCAGGCGGTGATCCACGCGACCGCCGGCCACGGCAGCGACGCGCAGCACGGCCTGGGCCGCAGGGCCCAGCTGTCGGACGCGGTCGACGAGCATGTCGCGCAGGCTGCGCGGCAGCGAGAGCCCGGCCTGACCGGCCGCCATGAGCTCCTCGGCGAAGAACGGGTTTCCGCCGGAGCGTGCGAGAACGGTGGCCACCAGCTCGGCGCTGACCGCGTCGCCGGTGATGCCGCTCAGCTGCGCGG
>JAHWJN010000043.1 GCA_019348395.1 Chloroflexota bacterium | reverse complement strand
GGATCACGGTCCAGCGGCGAACGATGCGCAGCCACTCCACGTCCAGTCGGCGCGTGACGAGCGCCGCGATTCCGAACGCGAACGGGATCGCCAGGCCCGTGTAGCCCAGGTACAGGAGCGGCGGATGGAGCGCCATGAACGGGTGGTTCTGGAGAAGGGCGTTCGGGCCGAGGCCCTCCGCGGCGACCGGAGTTGTGCGGACGAACGGGTTTCCCGGCCACGTCATGACGGTGAAGAAGAAGAGGTTGACCGATGCGAGGGTCGCCCCGACCCACGGCATGAGCTGTCGGTGCCGATCCCGGTACCGGTGCAGGACGAGGGCGGCCCACCCGGTGGCGAGCAGCGTCCAGAACAGGATGGAGCCCTCGAGCGCCGCCCACAGGCTGATGGCGCTGATGAACGGCGGCGTGGTCGTCGCGTTGTTCTCGGCCACGTACCGCACGCTGAAGTCGTGCGTCAGCAGGGAGATGGTCATCGCCACACCCGCGACCGCCGCGGCCACGAAGGAGCCGACGACGGCGCGCCGGCCGCTGGTGCCGAGGCGCGGATCGCCTCCGCGGGCGGCCAGCAGGTGGGCGACGATGGCGTACGCGCTCAGGCCCAGCCCGGCGAGCACCGCCGCGCGCCCGATATCGGGGATCATCCGTCCGCGGGAATGAAGGAGTTGTCCGAGGGCTGGGTCCCGGGCGCCGGCGCCTCGTAGTTCTCGTCGTGCTTCACGATGACCTGGGTCGCCACGAACACCCCGTCGGCGCCGAGCGCTCCCTCGACCACGGCGCCGGTACCCTCCCGGAACGATGCGGTCGGCGCGTTGGCGGTGACCACCGGGATGGAGGCGTGGCCATCGGTGACGACGAAGCGAAGCTCGTACGCCTCTCCGGCCGCCTCGCGCTCGACCGACCCCGGCTCGACCTGGCCACCGAGCCGTACGGTCTCGCCGACGGCGGCGTCCCCGCGCGCCAGCAGCTCGTGCGGCTCCTGGTAGTAGACGAGGGCGTTTCCGACGCTGCTGAACGCGAGCCACGCGACCACGAGCACGACGACCCCGACCAGGACGAGGATGCCCCAGGGCCGTCGCGGCGGCGAGAGGACGGGCTCGGTGGGCGGCGCGACCGTCATCGGCCCTCGTCGTCGCGCGAGGCGGCGGCTCGGAGCCGGCGCCACAGCGTCACGGTGTAGAGCGCCAGTCCGCCGAGGATGACGCCGTAGGCGGCGATCACGAAGCCGGCGTCGGTCATCGCGCCGCCTCCTCCTGGGAGCGAAGGTTGGCGGCCGCGGCCTGCACGGCGCGAAGCCGCCCGCGGCGCGCCTCCTCCTCGCGGGCCAGCTCGGCGCGCGCGAGCTCGTAGCGGCGGATCATGAGGTACAGCCAGGCCAGGCTGAAGGCGGCGAGCGTGCCCATCAGCGTCCCGACGAACACCATCGGCGCGGCCGGGTCCAGGGCACGCTCCGGGGAGGCGATGGTCGCGGTCTGATGCAGACCGCGCCACCACTCGACGCTGAAGTGCACGATCGGAATGTCGATCGCGGCCACCAGGCCCACGATGGCGGCACGGGTGGCACGGCGCTCCGGGTCCTCGGTCAGACGCCGGAGCAGCAGGTAGCCGACGTAGAGGGCGAGCAGCAGCGCGGTCGTCGTGAGGCGAGGATCCTCCCACTGCCAGAAGACGCCCCATACCGGCCGTCCCCACATCATGCCGCCCCAGATGGCGAATGCCGTGAACATCACGCCGATCTCGGCACCGGACAGGGCCACCGCGTCGAATCGCAGATCGCGCCTCCAGAGCCAGAGCACGCCGCCGACGGCCGTCACCCCGAACGACAGGTACGCCAGCCAGGCAGAAGCGACGTGCGGGTACATGATCCGCTGGGCGTCGCCCTGGTTGAGATCAGGGGGCACGACGAAGAGCCCGACGATCGCGGCCGAGACGACCGCGGCCAGCGCCACGAATCCGAGGATGCGGGTCTTCATCAGTCCTCCAGCAGGAAGCCGTAGGTCGCGGCTCCGGCCATGAGCATGATGAGATCGAAGGCGACGAGCAACTGGAGCCATGCGCCGAGCTCACCGAACGGGTCACCGGCCAGCGCCGCGGCCGTCGCCCGGACCGCCCCGAGCAGCAGCGGAGCGAGCACCGGCAGGACGAGCAGTGGCAGCATCACCTCGCGGGCCCGCATGCGCACCGTCACGCCGGCGTAGAAGGTCCCGACCGCCGCGATGCCCATCGCGCCGAGGATGACGGTGGACAGCAGCGGCAGCCAGGCGGAGGCGATGTCGACCGCGAACAGGATCCCGACCGCGCCGAGGACGACGACCCCGAGCACGAGCATCACGGCGAAGCCTCCCAGCGCCTTGCCGGCGTAGATGGCCCGACGAGCAACCGGGTAGAGTGCCAGCTGCTCGAGTGCCGCGTCATCGGTCTCGAGCAGGTGGAGCCGGTTCACCGCCAGGATCCCGGCGAAGACGATGGCCAGCCAGAGCAGGCCCGGCGCCGCCTCCGCCAGGCGGCGAGCGTCAGGGCCAAGGGCGAACCCGAACAACAGCAGCACGACCGCGGCGAAGAAGAGCGTGCTGACCGTCGCGTGCCGGCCGCGCAGCTCGGCCACCGCATCCTTGCGGGCGATCGCCATTGCGACGCGGGCCTCGGTCCGCAGGCCGTTCATCGGATCGCCTCGGGCGCCGGCGCCCGGGTACCCCCCAGGGTCGGCGCGACGCTCGTCACGCCGGCGCCGGAGACGGCGGTGACCAGGCCACGATCAAGCGTGACGGTTCCGTCCAGCAGCCCGGTGAGCCGGTCGGTGGCATGCGAGGCCACGATCACGGTGACGCCGACCTCCTTCCAGGCGGCGAGGAGCCGGTCCACGAGGCCCATCCCGTCGCGGTCGAGCGCCGCGTACGGCTCGTCGAGCAGGACGACCGAGGCGCGCCCCAGAAGGATCCGGCCGAGCGCCAGGCGCCGGCGCATGCCCGCCGAGAAGCCTCGCACGCGGTCGTCGGCGCGCTCGCCGAGCCCCACGTCGAGCAGGGCCCGCTCCACCCGCGCGGCCGGCTCCTCAGTTCCGAGCAGCGCCGCGGCGAAGTGGAGGTTCTCGCGTGCGGTGAGATCATCGTAGAGGCCGGTGGCGTGCGACAGGTAGGCCACCCGCTCCCGGACCAGATCGGCGTCGCGGACGACGTCGAGCCCGTCCACCCGGGCGGAGCCGTAGGAGGAGCGAAGGATGGTGGCCAGCACCCGCAGCAGCGTCGTCTTGCCGGCCCCGTTCGGTCCGAGCAGCGCCACGCTGCGTCCGCCCTCCACGCGGAGGGTGACCCCGGCCAGGGCGGCGCTCCCGGCGAAGAGGCGGGCCAGCTCGGTCGTCTCGACCGCCGGCGGACGCGCATCGGGACGCCCGAACGAGCGGGGCGAGACGTAGATGGTGGTCTGCGGCATGCTCGACACGCGGGGCGAAGGGTGGGCCGGCTCACTATGCGGCCACCGCTGAGGGGCGTCAAATGGAAAGCCGGGCGTAACCGGCGGCGTACTCGTCGGTGACCAGATCCGCAGCCGGAGCTCGATCCGACCCATGTTCCGAACCGCTCCCCGCCCCGCCGGCGCCCTTGCCGTCATGCTGCTCCTGGCCGCCTGCGGGGGTGAGCCGGCAGCCACTCCGCCCGGCCCCGCAGGCGACGCCCCCTCGCCCACCGTGGACCACGCCGACATGACCGACATGCCCGACATGCCCGACATGGACTACCGGGTGCCAGCCGACGCCTCGCCCACCGACAGCCCGTCCGTCGATCCGACCGAGGCCGGCGACACGGCGGTGGAGGTCATGCTCACCACGTCATCGTTCTCGCCGGGAGTGCTGACCGTCGCCGCGGGCACGGAGGTCACGTTCGTGAACGACAGCGGGCTGCCGCACACCGTCACGCACGGCACGAATGGGCGGGCGGTCGAGGATCCCGCCTTCGACCGGCCGGTGGGCGACGGCGGCTCCGTGACCATCACCTTCGACGAGCCGGGAACCTTCGAGATCACCTGCAAGCTCCACCCGACCATGCAGATGACGCTCACCGTGGAGGGCTGACGCACGGTTGATGCGCGTGGGAGCCGGTGCTAGGGTTCGCGTCCTGATGGAGGCCGGCCCTGTCCCAACGCCCGCGACGAACTCACGGTCCCGCGCCATGCGCCGGGCCGCGGCGCAGCGCACGGAGTGCGCGGCCACCGCCGCGCTGAACGTGCTCGGGCAGAAGTGGGTGATGCGCATCATCCGCGCGCTCGGCGATCGGACGCAGCGCTTCTGCGAGCTGCAGGACGCGCTGGGGGGTGCGAACTCGGCCACCCTGTCGCAGCGGCTCAAACTCCTCGAGGACGAGGCGCTCGTCGAGCGCCGCGAGGTCAGCGTGGTGCCGCCCTGGGTCGAGTACTCGCTCACCGACAAGGGCAGCGAGCTGCGCGACGCGATCGCCGGCATCGACGGCTGGGCGGAGCGCTGGTCGGCGCGACAATGAGCCACCCCGTCGCCGAGGAGCGCCCCGCCGCGCACGGTGACGCCCTCAACCTCGTGCGCGCCGCGGTCGCCGAGGCTGCCGGACCCGCCGCGGCGGCGCAGCGCGTCGTCGATCTGCTCCACGACCGCTTCCCGCAGTACGACTGGGTGGGCATCTACTGGGTCGACGGATCCGACCTCGTGCTCGGCCCGTGGGTCGGCCCCGAGGCCACCGAGCACACGCGCATCCCGATCGGTACCGGCGTGTGCGGGGCAGCTGCCGCCACGGGCCGGACCGAGATCGTTCCCGACGTCGACCAGGACCCCCGGTACCTGGCCTGCTTCGCCAGCACGCGCTCGGAGATCGTGGTCCCGATCTTCGATGGTGGTGAGGTGATCGGCGAAATCGATATCGACGGATCGGATCGCGACGCGTTCGACGAGGCGGACGCCCGCTTCCTCGAAGAGGTCGCCGCGCTCCTCGCCCCGCTCCGCCCCCGGGCGTAACCCGGCGCGTACAGCGCTGATGAGATGGCCCAGCCCCCCGGTCCGTTCGAACGGGTCTACGACGCGCACGCCGTCGGTATCTATCGCTTCATCTACGCGCGGGTGGGCAACCATCCCGACGCCGAGGATCTGACCGCGCGGGTGTTCCTGCGAGCGGTGGAACAGCTGGACACGGGCCGGCCACCGGCTCAGATCGCGGCCTGGCTCTACCGCGTGGCGCAGAACGCCATCGCCGACCACTGGCGCGCCTTCTACCGCCTGCCGCTGGTGGGGGCCGATCACGTGGGACCGGGCTGGGAACCGGTGGCGCCAGGCGATCGCCCGCCGACCGACGAGCCCGATCGGGCCGCCGACCGCGTTCGCCGCCTTCTGGGCCGGCTGCCGCCGACCTACCGGCGCGTGCTCGAGCTCCGGTTCCTCGAGCGGCGCAGCGTGGCCGAGACGGCGCGGGCGATGGGCATCAGCGACGGCAATGCGCGGGTCCTCCAGTACCGAGCCCTGCGACGGGCCGCCCTGGTCGGGGAGGCGAACGATGCCTGACGACGAGCGCCGCCTGGACGAGGCCGCCGAGCGGTTCGGGCGCTACCTGGACGCCCTGCTGGGGGATGGCCGCCCGTCCCCGGCCGCGGTCGACGACGGCGACGAGGCCGAGATGGCGCGCACCGCGGCGGAGCTGGCTGCCGGGTCACGCGACGCGGCGGACTCCCTGCCGGACCCCGCCTTCCTCGACCAGCTCAAGGCCCGGATGCGCCATGCCGACGAAGCGATCGGGGCGCTCGGCACGCCGCCGCCGGTGCGAGAGCGCCCGGAGCCACGCGGTCTGGGGCGGTGGCGGCTGACCCGTCGTCAGGTGCTCCAGGCCGGGCTGGGCGCCGCCGCCGGGTTGGCCGCGGGAGCCGCGGGCATGGGGCTCACCCGGCCGGGCGGCTCGCCGGCTCCCGACCCGACCGGGAGCGGCGCGCCACTGGTGGGCGGCGACGGGTTCTGGACGGAGGTTGCCACGCTCGCCGATCTGCCCGAGGGGGGCGCGCTCCGGTTCAGCACAGCCGCCTTCGACGGCTTCGTCGTCAACGACGGCGGGACCGTCCGCGCCCTCTCCGCGATCTGCACGCACATGGGCTGCACGCTGCGATTCCGCGAGGAACAGGGCGACCTGCGCTGCCCGTGCCACGGCGCCAGCTTCGACTTGACCGGGCGGTTGGCGAACGGGTCACGCGCGTGGAACGATGGCGGCTATCTCGGCGACGAGCGCGCCTACCCCATCGACCTGCCGGACCTCGCCCGCCCGCGCGTGAAAGTGGAGGACGGTCGCGTCTGGGTCTGGACCGCCCAGGTCTAGAAGACGATCTCGAACAGGTAGCCGATGACGTACGGGATGGCCAGGATCACCAGGATCAGCGCCAGGCCCAGCCCCGCGTAAAGGAAGAGCGACAGGTCCGGCGCCCCCTCGCGCTCCGGCGGCGGCGTGAGACGCTTCGGAAGGTGTGAGGGCCGATGGGGCCGCCGGTGCTCGTACCGGTTCGCCTTTCTGAGATCGGGCAGCCGCATCCGCTAGCCGTAGACCTCCGGGTTGACCGGGGTCGGCAGCCGATCCCCGCGCAGCCCGGCCAGCAGGTTCGCCGCCGCCATGGCGGCCATCTTCCCGCGCGTGACGCCCGTGGCCGAGGCGATGTGCGGGACCACGATGCAGTTCGGAAGGGCCACCAGTGGATGATCGGCCGGCAGCGGCTCGGGCTCGGTGACGTCGAGGCCGGCGGCAAAGATCTCGCCGTCGCGCAGCGCCCGCTCGAGCGCATCCGGATCGACGACCGGCCCACGCGACGTGTTCACCAGCACCGCGGTGGATCGCATGGCGCGCAGCGCATCGGCGTCGATGAGGTGGCGTGTCTCGTCGGTCAGGTTGACGTGGAGGCTGATGAAGTCGGACTCGGCCAGCAGCTCGTCCAGCTCCACGCGGGTGGCGCCGAGCTCCGCCTCGTCCTCGGGCGAGGCCGGGTGCACGTCGTGGTAGAGGATCCGCATCCCGAAGCCGCCTCCGCGCCGCGCCATCTCGCGGCCGATCCGCCCGAACCCGACGATCCCGAGCGTCGCGCCGTGGATGTCGACGCCCATGAGCAGCATCGGTCCCCAGGTGCGCCAGTGGCCGTCGCGAACGTAGTCGACGCCCTCGGGGATTCGGCGAGCCGCTGCCATGAGCAACGCGAACGCGAGGTCGGCGGTCGTCTCGGTCAGGACGCCGGGCGTATTGCCGGCCGGGATCCCACGTCGCGTCAACGCGGGGACGTCGAGGTTGTCGAAGCCGACCGCGAAGTTGCTGACGACCTTCAGCTGCGGCCCCGCGGCATCGAGGAGCTCGTCGTCGACCCGATCCGTGAGCAGCGAGAGCAGCCCGTCGATGCCGGACACGCGTCGCAGCAGCTCGTCGCGCGGCGGCGGGAGCTCGTCCTCCCACAGGTCGACGTCGCATGCCTCGCGCACCCGATCCAGCCCCTCGTCGGGGATGACGCGGGTGACGAGCACCCGCGGCCGGTCGCTCACGAGCCGCTCCCGGCGGTGACGAGCTCGCCGGTGCGCTCCAGTTTGGCCAGGGAATCGGCCACCTTCTCGAGCGCCAGCGCCAGGTTCTCGCGCGAGTTCGCGTAGCTGAACCGCAGGTGTCCCTCGCCGTGCTTCCCGAAGGCGGTGCCGGCCAGGACGCACACTCCGGCGTCGTAGAGCAGGTGATCGGCGATCTCGGCGCTCGTGCGGCCGAAGGAGCCCATGTTCGGGAAGGTGTAGAACGCGCCGTGCGGCATGACGCAGGTGACCCCGGGGATCGCGTTGAGGCCGTCCACCATCAGCTGCCGGCGAGCGATGAACTCGGTCCGCATCGCGTCCGCCGCGTCCTGCGGTCCGGTGAGCGCCTCGATCGCGCCGAACTGGGCGAACGCGTTCGTGCAGGAGACGCTGTTGATCACGAGGCGGCTGAACGAGGGGACCAGCCACTCCGGGATCACGCCGTAGCCGAGTCGCCATCCGGTCATGGCGAACGTCTTCGAGAACCCGTCGAGGGTGATCGTGCGATCGGCCATGCCCGGCAGGGTCGCAATGGAGAGCAGCTCGCCGGTGTACTGCAGCCGTCCGTAGATCTCGTCGGCCAGCACCACGAGGTCGTGCTCCACCGCCAGCTCGGCCAGGCGCCGGATGTCGGCGTCGGTCAGGATCGAGCCGGTCGGGTTGTGCGGCGTGTTGAAGACGAGCAGCTTCGTCCGGGGCGTGATGAGGCTGGCGACCTCGTCGACGTCCATGCGGAACTCGTTCTCCTCGCGCAGTGCGGCGGCGACGGGGGTGCCGCCCACGTAGCGGGCCATCGACTCGTAGATCGGGAAGCCGGGATTCGGATAGATGACCTCGTCGCCCTCCTCGATCAGGGCGAGCATGGTGTAGAACATGATCGGCTTGGCGCCGGGCGTGACTACCACCTGGTCCGGGTTCGTCTCGATCCCCTTCCAGCGCCTCACGTCGGCCACGATCGCGTCGCGGAGCGGGGCGATCCCGGTGGCGGCGGTGTAATGCGTGGCGCCCTCGTCGAGGAGCGCGCTGGCGGCGGCCTCGCTGACGTTGCGGGGCGTGTCGAAGTCCGGCTCCCCGATCTCGAGGTGGATCACCTCGCGGCCGGTCGCCTCGAGCGCACGAGCCCTCGCCGCCGCCTCGAAGGCAGTCTCGGTGCCGATCCGCTCCATGCGGCTCGCAAGTCTCACGAATGGACGTCCTCGTTGCAGGCAGGTTCCGGCTCGGAATCTGAACCAGTGTACCGGCGGACATGGGTACCGTTGCAGGCGTGCCGGCCACCCTTGCTATACTTTCCGAAGCGAAACCCAAGCCACACCGATGCGCCACCGGCGCCAGGAGAGCGAACCACCCATGACGATGTCAGAGACCCCCCGCGAGCCGATCTCGATGACCGGCGGCGCACCGACGGGTG
>JAHWJN010000042.1 GCA_019348395.1 Chloroflexota bacterium | reverse complement strand
GGGAGCCCGCAACCTCGAAGTCGCACATGAAGACCGACGCGCCAGAGTTCAGCGCGTTGATCATCATCTTCGGCTCGGCCGGACCGGTGATCTCGACGCGCCGATCGTCGAAGTCGGGCGGTGCCGGGGCGACCCGCCAGTCGGGGTCCTCGCTCTCGATCGGGTTCGGCTTGAAGTCGGGAAGCTCGCCGGCGTCGAACCTAGCCTGCCGCGCGGCGCGATCCCGCAGGAGCCGGATGCGCTCGGGGTTGAAGTGGCGATGCAGCTGTGCCACGAAATCGAGCGCCTCGGGGGTGAGCACCTCGTCCGTGTGACGGGCATCGGTGCGGGTCAGGCGGACACCGGCGGTCAGATCGGTCATGTCGAGATTGTCGCAGTCTGCGTCCAGAGGTGGTGAACCACGAGAACTGTGCCGAGCGAGCCGGCGCTTCCGGGCAGCGGGTTTCGCTACAGTCTGGGTCATGCCCCAGCGACCGAACATCGTCTTCATCATGGCGGACGACCATGCGGCTCACGCGATCGGCGCCTACGGCAGCCGGATCAACCGCACAGCCGGCATGGACCGGCTGGCTGCTGACGGCATGCGCCTCGACAACTGCTTCTGCACGAACTCGCTCTGCTCGCCGTCGCGCGCCGCGATCCTGACCGGCACGTACAACCACGTGAACGGCGTGACGAGCAACTCTTCGAAGTTCGACGCCACGCAGCCGACGTACGTATCGCTCCTGCGCGAGGCCGGCTACCAGACGTTCATCAGCGGCAAATGGCACCTGGGCCACGGCGGCGTCCACGACCCCCATGGCTTCGACCGCTGGGCGGTGCTCGAGGAGCACGGGACCTACCACGATCCGGAGTTCCTCACGCCTGACGGTCGGCAGCGCCGGACCGGGTACACGACGGATGTGATCACGGATCAGGCCCTCGAGTGGCTCGAGGCACGGGACCGCGATCGGCCGTTCTGCATGCTGATCCAGCACAAGGCGCCGCACCGCGAGTGGGAGCCCGCTGAGCGCCACGCGACGCTGTACGACGACCGCGACATCGCCGAGCCGGGAACGTTGCGCGATGACTACGTGGGACGCGGCACTCCGGCTCGCGAGGCGACCATGACGATCAGGAACGACCTGACCGACGAGGACCTGAAGGCGTTCGTGCCCGACGGGCTGACCGATGACGAGGAGCTGCGCTGGAAGTACCGCCGCTTCATCACCGACTACCTGCGCTGCGTCGCCGCGCTCGACGAGAACGTGGCTCGTGTCCTCGACTGGCTCGAGGCGGATGGGATCTCCGACGACACGATCGTGGTCTACACCTCGGACCAGGGCTTCTTCCTGGGCGACCACGGCTGGTACGACAAGCGGTTCATGTACGAGGAGTCGCTGCGCATGCCGTTCCTCGTGCGATATCCGCGCGAGATCCCTGCCGGGTCGACGTCGGCGGCGATGGCCCTGAACGTGGACTTCGGGCCCACCTTTCTCGACTACACCGGCGTGCCGGTCCCGGGCTTCATGCAGGGCCGATCGTTGCGCCGGGTGCTGCGCGGCGCACCACCCGCTGACTGGCGGACGAGCATGTACTACCGCTATTGGGTCAACCGCGACGTCGCCCACCACGTCTGGGCGCACTACGGCGTGAGGACCGATCGGCACAAGCTCGTGTACTACTACGACGAGCCGTGTGATGCTCCCGGCGCGTACGCCGGTCGAGGATCACCGGAGTGGGAGCTGTTCGACCTCGAGCGCGACCCGTCCGAGCTCACGAGCGTCCACGACGATCCGGCCTACGCCGACGTCGTGCGAGACCTCAGGATTGAGCTCCGACGCCTTCAGGCGGAAGTCGGGGACACCGACTGCGCCCGTGCGCCGCAGGACGAGCGAGCCAGCTGAGCACCCGCGAAGCGCCTGGCGAGTGGAGACACTCGGTCTTCGTTCCCGCCTCGCCAGTGTGACCGCTTACCAGCCGCCGTTGTCGCGGATCAGCCGATGGAGGACACGCCCGGCAACCGCCCGCCGGTAGTCGGCGGTGGAACGAACATCATCGATTGGGTGGATCTCCGCGCTGAGTGCCGCCGCGGCGGCATCGGCGGCCTCGCGTGTCGGCGCTTGCCCCTCGAGTGCCGCCTCGGTCGCGGGGGCCCGCACCGGTGTCGCCGCGATGGAGCCGAGTCCGAGGCGAACATCGGTCCACGCGTCACCGTCCACCCGCCAGGAGAGGGCCATGACGACCTTGCTGATCGCCTGTGCCCGCCGTGTCCCGACCTTCCGGAACCGCACCTCGCGGCCGCTCAGGAGCGGGATGCGGACGCGGAGCAGCAGCTCGTGGTCGTGGCGCGCCGTCTGGCGGTAGCCGGTCCAGAACGAGCGCGCCGGCACGGTCCGCTCGCCATCGGACGAGCCGAGCACGAACTCGGCATCCACGGCCAGCAGCACGGGGAGCGTGTCGCCCGCCGGAGAGGCATTGACGACGTTTCCGCCGAGCGTACCGCGGTTCTGGATCTGGGCCGCACCGATGGTGGCTGCCGCCTCCGCAAGGACGGGGACCAGCCCCGCGACCTCATCCGAACGCCGAATCGCCGTGTAGGTCGTCAGTGCGCCAATGAGGAGCGCACCATCCTCGACGTGGATGCCCCTCAGCTCATCGATGGCCCAGATGTCCAGGAGGCGCGCTGGGGGCTCGCCGATCTCACCGGTGATTTGGACCATGACGTCGGTGCCGCCGGCGAGCGGCCGCCACGGCCTGCCGTCGCCGTCGCGCAGGAGCCCGTACGCCTGTTCCAGCGAGGCGGGTGACTCGATCGGCGGTTCGACGAAATTCGGCATCGACGCGGCGACGGCTAGCTTCGGAGGCCGCGCAGGAACTTCACGAGCAGCCACGCCCCCACGGCGAGCAACAGCAGCTGTGCCGGCGTCATGGCGAGCGTGACGTCATGATCGTCGAGCGCCTCGTGGAGCGATTCGGGTCGTTCGGTCATGCGTCGGTCCTCCGCTGTGCGGCGAGTGCGATCGCCTCGATGATCTTCGTGTAGCCGGTGCAGCGGCACAGGTTGCCGGCGATCGCCTCGCGGATGTTCTCATCGGTCGGCTCGGCACCGCCCGCCAGGAACGCCTCGCCGGCCATCAGCATGCCCGGCGTGCAGATCCCGCACTGTGCGCCGCCGGTCTCGAGGAATGCCTGTTGAAGCTCGTTGAGCCGTCCGTCGATCGCCAGGGCCTCCACGGTGCGGACGGTGGTGCCCTGCGCCTGGCTGACCGGAACGAGGCACGCGTCGACCACGTCGCCGTCGATCAGCACGCTGCAGGCACCGCACTCGCCCTCGCCGCAGCCTTCCTTCGTCCCGGTCAGTGCCAGGTCCTCCCGCAAGACGTCCAGCAGGCGGCGCGAGCCGTTGGCCTTCACCTCGACCGGCTCGCCGTTGACCGTGAATCGGAAGGTCATCGTGGCTCGCCCGGGTCGGTAGGCGCGCGGAACGGCATCTCGTCACCGCCGGGCGGCAGGTCCTCGATCGGCGGGGAATTCGGTTCCGGCGCTTCGAGCGAGATGCCCGGCGGGGGCGGCATCGGTCCGCCGGTCAGGGCGGCGAGGATCCGCTCGGGCGTGGCCGGGAGGTAGTGGATCCAGGTCCCGGTCGCGTCGTGGATGGCTGCCACCACCGCCGGTGCTCCGACGTCCATCGGCAGCTCGCCGATGCCCTTGGCGCCGTGCGGCGCACCGGAGAAGGGCGCCTCCACGATGATGGAGCGGATGCGCGGAGCGTCGAGGGAGGTCGGGATGAGGTAGGTGGCCATGCGGTCGTTGAGGTACCGGCCGTCGACGAGCTTCATCTCCTCGATGGTCGCGTAGCCGATCGCCTGGAGCGTGCCACCCTCGATCTGTCCCTCGGCCAGGACGGGGTGGATGACCCGTCCCATGTCGTCGGCGGCGACGCAGTCGCGCACCGCCACCTCGCCGGTGTCGAGGTCGACGTCGAGCTTGACGACGCAGGCCGCCCACCCGAAGGCTGGGTAGGCGTCACCGCGGTAGGTCTTGTCGTCGAAGGGCTCGCCGGGGTAGGGGACGAACTGCTCATCGATCCGCATCGGCCCGGCACCCCGGTACGCGTCGGCGAACGAGCGACCGGTGGCCTCCTCGACGCGAGCGCGCATGCGCTCGGCGGCACGGATCAGCAGCCCGCCGACGACCATCGCGGTGCGCGAGGCGACGGTGGGGCCCGAGTCGGGGACGATCGAGGTGTCCTGCGGCGCAATCTCGACTTCGTCGTACTCGACGCCGAGGGTATCGGCAACCAGCTGGGGAAAGATCGTCTTGGTGCCCTGGCCCATCTCCGTGGAGGCGGTCAGGATCCGGATCCGTCCGTCCTCGGTGAGCTCGAGCGACGCGACCGAGGCGAGCTTCACCTCGCCCGAGCCGGTGAAGCCGGCACCGTGCCAGGCCAGCGCCAGGCCGATGCCGGTGGCGGTGCGGGCCCCGTCGGTCCGGCCCTCGCGCATGGAGTGCGTCTGCGCGTGCGCGCGATCGAAGGCCGACGCCTCGGCGGCAGCCTCGAGGACCTCGATGCCGGCGACCGACTCGCGAAGCACCTGGCCGGTGGGCGTGGTGTCACCCTGTCGGTACACCCAGCGGCGCCGGAGATCGAGTGGCGAGGCATCCAGGGCCTCGGCCAACCGGTTGATCTGCATCTCGGCGGCGAACTCGGTCTGCGGCGCGCCGAAGCCGCGAAAGGCGCCGTTCGGGGGCGTGTTCGTCGCCATGGCGCGCCCCGTGATCCGCACGTTGGGACAGCGGTACGGCCCGCCGGCGTGCAGCACGCCGCGGCTCAGCACGACCGGCGTGAGGGTGCAGTACGCGCCGCCGTCCATGATCACCTCGATCTCCTGGGCGATCAGCTCGCCGGTGTCCGAGACGCCCGAGCGGTATCGCACGACGGCGGGATGACGCTTCGTGGTGGCGGAGATGTCCTCGTGACGGTCGTAGATCATGCGCACCGGTCTGCGGCACGTCATGGCCAGCAGCGACGCGTGGAGCGCGATGACGGACGGATACTCCTCCTTGCCACCGAACCCGCCACCGGTCTCCGCCTGGACCACGACGGCGAGCTCGTCCCCCATGTTCAGGGCCCGCTTCATGGCCTTGTGCACGTAGTAGGGACACTGCAGCGAGCCGTGGACCGTCACGCCGCCGTCGTCGCGGGGCACGGCGATCATCGCCTGGTTCTCGATGTAGAGCTGCTCCTGGTGCCCGACCCGGTACGTGCCCTCGATCACGAGGGCCGCCTCCTTCATCGCCGCCGCCGCGTCCCCGCTCTCGACGGTGTAGTGGGCGAACTCTCGGTCTGCCTCGATCGGGTCGAAGACGGCTGGGAGGCGCTCGGTGCGGAGCTTCACGTGGCGCTTCGCCTCGCGCAGGGTCGCCCTGTCCGGTGCCGCGATGAGCGCGCATGGCTCGGCCTGGTGACGGATCTCACCGCCGACCGGGACGAGGACGGGCTGGTCGGTGTCGATGAGGCTGACGATGTTGTCGCCGGGAATGTCATCCGCGGTGACCACGACCACCCGCTTCCAGTCGAACGCGTCGTCCAGCTGGATCTCGAGCAGACGCGCCCGGGGCTCGGTCGAGCGGATCGTGGCGCCGAACCAGGCACCGGGAAAGACCAGATCGTCGGCGTACTTCGCCTCGCCGGTCAGCTTCTCCGGCCCCTCGCGGCGGAGCGGAAGCGCCGGTCGGGCACGGCCCGGGGCCGGAGCATCGGTCGGCACCACCAGGGGGGTCGTCTCGGGGAAGGTCAGGCCCGGAGGGACGGTGCGCGTGGTGCTGCTCGGCCGGTCCATCGGTGCATCCTAGCGTCTTCATGGGGTGCGTTGACGAAGGGCATAGAGTTATCGGCGTACGGAATGGTCGAACGCATCGGAGGCACGGCCATGGAGTGGCTGGGAACGCTCTTCCTCTACCTGCACATCAGCGGCGTGATCATCGCCTTCGGGCCCACCATCGCATTCCCGTTCTTCGCGGCAAAGGCAGCCGCGGAGCCGATGCACGGCAACTTCGTGCTGCGGGTGAGCGAGCTCGTCAGCCAACGGCTGGTCGAACCCGGAGCGGTGTTCGTCTTCCTCATGGGCGTCGGCGTCATCGTGACCCGCGGCTACAACCCGCTCGTCGAGCTGTGGCTGGCCGTCTCGATCGTGCTCTTCATCGTCGTCTTCACCTACGCCAACCTCGTCCAGGCGCGCGTCGTGCGACGCATGATCGAGCTGACATCGGTGCGGCCGATCGTTGCCGGCGGGGATGGGGCGGTGGCCGGTTCACCGACGTTGACCGGTCCGGGCGGCGCCTCCGCCGAGGGCGCCGGCGTGGCCGGCCCTCCGCCGGAGTTCTTCGCGCTGTCGAAGAAGGCGGCGGCTGGCGGTCAGTTCATGCTGCTGATGATCTTCGTGCTCGTTGCCCTCATGGTGTTCAAGCCGAACCTCTGAGCTGCGCGGTCCTCGGGCGCCCGTCAGGAACGCCGGAGGACCCGTCCCGGACGCGCGCCGGTGTGCACGCCGTCCGCCACCACCGGCTCGCCGGCCACGACGACCCACTCGATCCCCTCCGGAAAGCGGCACGGATCCTCGTAGGTGCAGGTCGCGCGCACGCGGTCGGGATCGAAGACGACGAGGTCGGCCATGTAGCCGTCGCGGACGAGGCCACGGTCGGATAGGCCGAGTCGCGCGGCCGCCGCCGAGGTCATCGAGCGAACCGCCTCTTCGAGTGAGAGGAGCGCCTCGTCGCGCACGAACTGGCCGAGCACGCGCGGGAACGATCCGTACGAGCGAGGCGAGGGGCGGGCGCCGACGAACGTCGAATCCGTGCCGATCATGCCGACCGGATGGCGAATGAACTCGCGCAGCGTCTCGCTCCAGGGTCCGGGGGTGACCTGGTTCACCCGCAGGTCCTCGGCGAGGAGCAGGTCGCACAGCACGTCGACGGCGTCGTCGCCTCGCTCGTCGATCAGGTCCCCCAGGGTCCGGCCCTCCCAGCGCAGGAGGTCCGGAGTGCGAAACGCGCCCAGACGCACGTCGTCCCATGCTCCGCGGCCGGCGAACAGCACGCCGCGCTCGGCCATCTCTCGCCGGATGCGGTCCCGGACCGCTCGGTCCGCCAGCCGCTCCTTGGTCCGCGACGGGCCGCCGGCCTGCACCCACGGCGGGATCATGATCAGCAGGCGGGTGCTGGCCCACTCGTACGGGTACGTGTCGAAGGTGACGTCGAGCCCCTCGTCGCGGGCATCCTCGACCAGCCCGAGCAGTTGCTCCGCGCCGGCCTGGCTCCCGACCCGCTGGTAGAAGTGGGTGATGTGCGACGGGATACCGGACCGCCGCCCGATCTCGATCGCCTCCTTGAACGGGTCGAGCGAGCGGTCCCCGAGCTTGTGGCGGCAGTGGGTGTGGTAGATGCCGCCGAGCCTGGCCGCGACGCGCGACAGCTCGACCAGCTCGTCGGTGTCGGCGTATGAGCCCGGTGGATAGTCGAGCCCCGACGAGAGCCCGATTGCGCCCTGCTGCATGGCCTCGCGAAGCATCGCGCGCATGTCGATCAGCTGCGCCGGCGACGGTTCGATCTCGTCCCAGCCCATGGCGGAGATGCGCAGCGCCGAGTTTCCGACCAGGCACGCCAGGTTGAGGCTCGGTCGCAGCGCGTCAAGCCGATCCAGGTATCCCTCGATGGTGGACCAGTCGTACGGCTCCGCCTCGTCCGGCGCTCCGTCGAGGCCCGCGTTCATGAGCACCAGCGCCTCGAGGTCGGCGGGGTCCGAGATGGGCGCGTACGAGAGGCCGTCGACGCCGATGACCTCGGTGGTCACGCCCTGGCGCACCTTGGGCTCGTGCAGCGGGTCGGCGAAGATGGTGAGGCCCGAGTGGCTGTGGAGGTCGATGAATCCGGGGGACACGACCATGCCCGCGGCGTCGATGCGCCGCCCGGCGGGCGCCTGCGCCGTGTCGCCGTGCACCACCTCGATGCGGCCGTCGCGGACGCCCACCGCGGCGGCGAACCCGGGGTCGCCCGAGCCGTCGACGATGGTCCCGCCCTCGATCAGCAGGTCATAGACACGGACGAGGTCGGATGACGGCATCGCGGATGCTCAGGCGGCCGGGATCGCGGTGATCTCGCGGTCGAACGACGCCCGGAGCGCTCGCCGATCGGACTCGTCCAGCCAGGTCGCCTCGATGCTTTCCACGGCCAGGGCGCACATCTCGTCGAACGAATACCCGAGCGCGTCGGCCACCGCGCGGTACTCGCCGCCGAGATCGAGGTCGATCATGGCGGGGTCGTCGGTATTGATCGTGACCAGGAGGCCGGCCTCACGCATGCCGCGCAGCGGGTGCTCGGCCAGCGAGGCATAGCGGTTGGCGATCACGACGTTCGACGTGGGACAGACGTTGAGGGGAATGCCGGCCTCGGCCGCGCGTCGCACGAGATCCAGATCGTCGACGATGGCGATCCCGTGGTCGATGCGCTGCGCGCCGAGGTCCAGCGCGGCGGCGATGTTCGCGGCAGGGCCGTCCTCGCCCGCATGGGCGGTCAGCCGCAGCCCCGCGTCACCGGCGATCTCGTAGGCGGGGCCGAACGCCCGAAGGTCCACGCCGCCCTCGGTCGAGTCCATCCCCATGCCGATGACCCGCCCGGCGTGTCCGGCACGGCGCAGCTCCGCCAGCTGCGTGGCGAGCTCCACGCCCGCCTCGGGCCCGAAGGCACGGTCGATGTCGCACACCAGGTCGCAGCGGGCGCCGGTCTCGCGCTCGGCCGCCTCCACTCCATCGGTGAGGCCGGCGACCACGTCGGCCAGCGACTGGCCCCCCGCGAGGTGACGCGCCGGCGTGAAGAACATCTCGCGGTGCCGCAGCCCGTGGGGCACGGCATCAATGATGGATTCGTACGCGACGCGCGCCCAATCCTCGCGATCGCCGATCAGCGACTGGACCAGCCAGAAGACGTCGAGGAACGAGTCGAGCGAGTCGTAGCGGTAGAAGATCGGAAG
>JAHWJN010000041.1 GCA_019348395.1 Chloroflexota bacterium | reverse complement strand
CTCCACGTCGACTACGTGACCGATCCCGGCAGCTCGCCAGATCCGATCGGCTTCCTGTTCGACACCCTCGCCGACCCGGTCTCGGTGCTCGTCCTCGCGGTCGGGGTGGTGGTGGTCGCGGGTCTCGTCCTTGCCTGGGCACGCTGGCGTCCGCTCGAGGCTCCGCGCCAGCGCTTCGTCGTCCACGGCCAGCAGTACGCCGAGTTCATCCCCTGGATGGTTCGACTCTCGGTCGGGCTCGTCCTGGTCGGCGGCGGCCTGGACCGGGTGCTGTTCATGCCGACCATCCCGACGAGCGCGCCGCTCGCGCTCCTCCTGCTCGCGGCCGGGTTCCTCATCCTGCTCGGCCTCGCCGTCCGTCCGGCCGCGATCGCTGCGCTCGCCGGCTATCTCGTGGCACTCGCTGCCAATCCGGAGCTCATCATGATGTTCGATCTCGCCGGCGGGCTCGCCGCCGCGGCCGTGCTGGGGCCGGGTCGGCCGAGCCTCGACGACCTGCTGCGTGCGGCGTTCCCGCGCGGGCCGGGCGCGCGCGCAGCGACCGAGAACCTCGGCACCGGCCACTTCGACGATTTCGTGCCGCTCGTCGTCCGGTTGGGCCTCGGTGGCGCGTTCGCCGCCTCCGGCATCGCCGACAAGCTGCTCGTCTACGACCAGGCGCTTGCCGCAGTGGATCGCTATGGCCTGACGTCGGTGGGGCCGGTGGCGCCGGAGCTGTGGGTGACGGGCGCCTTCCTTGTCGAGACGGCCCTGGGCCTCGCGATCATCTTCGGCGTGCTCACCCGTGCGTCGGCGGTGGTGGGCTTTGCCGTCCTCACGCTCGCGATGTTCGCCCTGCCCGACGACCCTGTCATCGCCCACGTCGGGCTGTTCGGCCTCGCGTCGGTGCTCGTGGTGCTGGGCGGGGGCCGCTGGAGCGTGGATCGAACGCTGCTTCAGCCGCTCGGCGAGCGCCTTCGTCCGCGGCGCGACTGAGGGTGGATCCGCCCCGCTTGGTAGAATCGGTCCTCGCACAGCACAGCAGGGTCCGCGGCGCCATGCGCGGCGAGGCCAAGGAGGACCGATGTCCGGCCACAGCAAGTGGTCCACGATCAAGCGGCAGAAGGGCGCCAACGACGCGAAGCGTGGTGCGCTCTTCACCAAGCTGAGCCGCGAGATCATCACCGCGGCTCGGCAGGGCGGCGGGGACCTCGAGGCGAACTATCGGCTCCGGATGGCGGTCGACAAGGCCAAGGCCGCCTCGATGCCCGCCGACAACATCAAGCGCGCCATCGAGCGCGCGACCGGCGCGGGCAGCGACGCCGAGCAGTTCGAGGAGATCACGTACGAGGGGCTGGGTCCGTCGAATGTGGCGGTGATCGTGGCGGCCATGACCGACAATCGCAACCGCACCGCATCGGACGTGCGCAGCGTGTTCAACAAGTCTGGCGGCTCACTGTCGCCCGTCGCCTGGCAGTTCGAGCAGAAGGGCGTCATCGCGGTGCCACTCAACGGTCGTGATCCTGACGAGGTGACGCTGGCGGCGATCGACGCGGGGGCGGCCGATGTTGGCGCGCCCGACGGCGGCGTGCTGGAGATCACGACAGAGCCGTCCGACCTCGAGGCCGTGCGCACCGCGTTGGCGGCGGCGGGGTACGAGGCGCAGTCCGCGGAGCTCTCGATGGAGCCGACCACGACCGTCGAGATCGCCGACGAGAAGCAGGCAAGGGCCGTGCTGCAGTTCCTCGAGCGCCTCGAGGACCTCGACGACGTCCAGAACGTCTACGCCAACTTCGACATTCCCGGCGAGCTCATGGAGCGCCTCGAGGCCCAGGTCGTCTGATCCGCCGCGGAGGGCCGAACCGGCCTCAGCCCGACTGCCCCGATCGGTGGCTCCGACTGCGGGGTGGCTCCGGCGGCTGCCCCTCGAGATAGCCGCTGAGCAGCGCCCCCACGTCCGGCACCGCCTCATGGCGCAGCCGATAGCGCTTGGTCCCCACCGGCACGGACACGAGCCCCGCCGATCGCAGGACGATCATGTGATGGTGCATCGTCGTCTTGGCGAGCCCGAACAGCTCGGCCAGCTCCATGAGGCTCTTCTCCCCGTCGGCAAGGGCGCGCAGAATGCGCAGCCGCTTCTCATCCCCGAGCGCCTTCGACAGGCGCACCAGCCGCTGTGGCGGCGTATCGGAATCGGCGGCCACGCTCTCGTCGGCGACGGGGAAGACGATGAGCTGGACCTCCCCGATCTCGCTGAACGAGACGAGCGGGCGGTTCACGAACGAGGGGACCATCACGACGCGGTCGACGCCCGGGCGTGCGACCCACTCGACGCCGTTCGTGGCGGTTTCGACGAACTCGTCGATCGAACGCTCGCGAAGGAGCTCGCGCTTCGCCTCCGCGTCACGCTCGAGGATCGGGAGGATGATCGTCGCCTCGGGCTCCCAGACGCGCTCGGCCCATTCGGTCAGGACCTCCACCAGCTCGTTGCGCAGCTGCTCTCCGTCGACGTCGAGAATCGCACGAAGGTATTCGGTCCACGATTCCGACTCCGGATGGCAGCTCCCGAGAAAGGCGCGCTTCGCGTCGGCATCACCGGACACCGCCAGCCGGATGACGTCGGCGGGGGTGCAGCGCCGCGTCTCCCGCGCGTAGTACGTGACGAGATGCAGCTTGATCTCAGCCGGATCGGCATCCCGCAACCGGGCCAGGAAGGCGGCAATGTCCCGCGGCGCCGGCGTGTCGTATGCCAGCCCGATGAGGTGGAGGTACGTGTCGACGTCATGCTGACCGGCGGCGTCGATGCGCCCGAGCAGCTCATCGCCGGCGCGGGCCCGCATCCGGGCGATCCACTCCGGACCGATCTCGTAGGTATCGCCGGCCGGGTCGGTGGCCGTGACGATCGAGAGGAGGAGCTCGTAGGCAGGAGACACCTCGACGCTGACCGTCGGTGTGAGTCCGCCACGGCGGGTGGGGGCCATGGGCGCCTCGTCAGGCGGCGTGCGACTGCCGCGTCGCGCGGCGAGGTCGCAGTTCGATGCAGTCCCCGCTGATCACGGTGCCGGCCGAGATCAGGAGGCGCCCGATGCGGACGCGCACCTGGCGCGTCGGGCGGCGACGCGAGGTGGTCATCGGTGCCCGGAAGCGAGCGATCCGCTCACGCGCGACCGCGTCATAGAGCACGGGGTTGGGGACCAGGGTCATTGATTCGTACCGTCCAGTTCGTCGCTTCGAGATGCGTCTTAGTGTTCTATGAGTATGGAACCGTTATAGGATACGAGTTGTATCGAATGGTGTCAAGAGTTCGAACGGAAGCCCGCAGGAGAGACGGATCTCATTGCGCGCGGCACACTACCATTGGCTGCATGATCACCCTGGGCATCGACCCCGGCACGGCGCTCTGCGGCTTCGGCGTCGTCGAGGCGTCGTCGGGGCGGCTGAAGATGGTCGATGCCGGAGTCATACGAACGATGTCGAACGACTCGGATGCCGTGCGGCTGTCGCAGCTGCATGCGGCACTCTCCGAGCTGGTACGCACGCATCACCCCGAACGAGTTGCCATCGAACGGCTGTTCTTCCAGCGGAACGTCCAGACTGCCATGGCGGTGGGACAGGCACGGGGAGTGGCACTGCTCGTCGCGGCGGACGCGGGGGTTCCCATCGACGAACCGACCCCGAACGAGGTCAAGCAGTCGGTGTGCGGCAACGGCGCCGCCGACAAGCGACAGGTCGCCACGATGGTCGGGCGGCTCCTGGGCGTCAGCCTGGCGGGAATCCCGGACGATGCCACCGATGCCCTGGCCGTGGCGATCGGCTGCGCCTACCGCGCCGCCGCCGAGCCCAGGGCGGTGATCGGATGATCGGCTCGGTCCGTGGCACGGTGGCGCACCTGGGGCTCGACCATGCCCTGATCGAGGTCGGCGGTATCGGCTACCGGGTCATCGCCGGACCGCAGCTGCTCGGGCGGCTGCGGCAGGGGAGCGAGGCGTCGGTTTACACCCACCACCTCGTGCGGGAGGACCAGCAGGCATTGTTCGGCTTCGCGACCACCGAGGAGCTCGCGTTCTTCGAGCTGCTGATGACGGTGTCGCAGGTCGGGCCTCGCCTGGCGCTCGCGATCACCTCCGCCCACGCGGTGACGCGGCTTCAGCTGGCGATCGTCACCGACGAGGTCGATGTCTACACCTCCGTCCCGGGGGTCGGCCGGAAGACCGCGCAGCGGATCATCCTGGAGCTCAAGGAGAAGGTCCACGCCGCTGGCATTGCCGCGGGTGGCGCCACCGCGACCGACTCGGACGTGGTCGCTGCGCTCGAATCGCTGGGGTACTCGGCCACGGAGGCGCGGAAGGCGGCCGGCGCCGTGGCCGGCAGCGACGGCGAGCTCGACGCGCGGATCAAGGCCGCACTCCAGGAGTTGGCCCGCAGTCGCTGACCGAACGGTCTAGTCAAGCCTCCCGGCGGAGGACGAGCCCGATGTGCCCGAACGGGGGTCGCGGGTCGGCGTAGGTCTTGACGGCCTCGTCGTCCGGGGATTCCGCGCCGACGTCCCACAGCCTGTTCTGGGCGTCGAAGCTCACCTCGGCCAGCTGGGGCCAGCGGGCGAGCATTCGCATGCCGATCTCGTTGACGAGGTGCTGGATCGAGAGGCTCACGAACTCGTGGAACACCGCCTGCGCCAGATCGGCGACCTGCTCGGAGGCGATGTAGCGGGCCGGCTCGGCGAGGACGGCGTCTGGCGCTTCGGCATAGCGCCAGCCGATGGTCAGCCAGATATACAGTGGCCGGTCCCGGCGCTCCGGAAGGGTAGTGTGCTCGTCGCGGGCGAAGTCGGCGAAGGCCGAGCCGGTGATCTTGATGAGCTGCAGCTCGGCGCGTCCCGATTCGTGGTCGGTGATGTCGATCGATCCGTCCGGGTGTCGGGCGAGGTCCAGGCGGGCGGTCCCGTAATCACAGCGGTCGCGGCTGTACAGCCGGTCGGATGCCTCGAACCCGTCCCCGTCGGTGGACGGCACGAGGGCGGCGGGGAAGGGCAGGTCGCGCCCGACCATGGTGAGCCGCTCCATGTGCGGGTACGTGTCCAGGAAGGCGCTGCCGACTTCGAGCAGCCACTCCTCGAGGGCGCGGGCTCGTGCCCGCAGCGAGACGGCGTGAATGAAGTTCTTCATCGTGTCGGTGGCCACCACGCGGCGGTTGTCGCCCTCGGTGTAGGCCTCGAGGAACTCGGTCCCGTGGACCACGACCTCGATCTCCGCCGCCGCCAGGGTGTTCTCCCTGGCGCGGAACGGCGACTCGGGGATGGGCGTGATGCCGGTCAGCGGCTCGGCGTGGGTGCGGTAGACCTTGACGTCGGCCTTGCCGTAGCGGATCTGATGCGACAGGTTCATGGGGCGATCTCGTCCTCCTCCGGCTGGCCGAACAGCTCCACGGCCGCGCGGCGAATCTCCTCCTCGACGCCATCTCGCGCCTCGGGCTCCGCCGACTCCCAGCGACGGACGAGCTCGCGGAACCCGGAGTGGTCGCCGACCTCGGCGATTCGGCGTGCTCCGTCGATCGGGCGGCTCACCTCACCGATGATCGAGGCCGCGGCATGGAGGCTGAGCAGCTGAGCGGCCTGCGTTGCGTCCCAGTCCTCCAGGCCGATCTCGCTCATGAGCCGCTCCACGGCGGGCGCAGGTGGCTCGCCTCCATCGACCGAACGTGACAGGGCGAGCAGTGCGGGCGACTGGACGCCCTCCTCGATGAGCCGGTGCGTGGCGCGAACCAGACCGTCGTCGTCAAGCTCGCCGACCATCCAGCGCGAGACCTCGAGCGCGATCGCCTCGCGCATGGACTCGCGCAGCGGCCGCGGACCGCGCAGGCGCTCGTAGCGCTCCCGGGCGATGAGCACGACGTCATCGAGGCCGCGCCGCCGCTCCTCGTCCCGGTCGCCATGCAGGACGCGCTCCAGGATGGGGATGATGTCGACGCGCGGCCGGCCGGCAACGAAGACGACGAAGCGAAAGCCGAAGCGCGTTTCGTACGCCTCGTTCAGGGCCAACAGCTCGTCCGCTACCCACGCCGGCGCGCCGGAGGTCTCCGAGCCGTAGCCCTGCTCGTCGTGCGACAGCTGGCTCACCGTGGCCGGATCGGCACCGATGCGTGGGTGCGCGTCGAGCAGCGAGACCTGCTCGCCCTCCGGTAGCTCGCGGGCGACCGAGCGAGCGGCGTCGAACAGGTCATCCTCGTCGGCGAACGGACGTCGCTCGGCGAGGGCGCCGAGAAAGCCGGGTGCGCCCTCCACGAGCGGCGCCATGGCGGCGACGAAATCCGCCGCCGGCAGCGCGTTCAGCTCCTCGACGGTGGGGAGAGTCTCCACCGGGTCAGCTGCCCCGGTACGTGCTCATACCGTATGGGCTGAGCAGCAGGGGAACGTGGTAGGAGCGGCCGGCGTCGGAGATGCGAAGTGCCAGGGCGGCGCTCTGGAAAAAGGCATCGGGCTCGTCGGCGTAGCCGCCGACGTCGAAGGCGAGCTGGTACTCGCCGGGGCTCAGCTCGTCACCGTCGAGCAGGTCGCGGATGCGCCCGTCGTCATCGGTCTGCAGCTCGCTCACCAGCTCCGGCGTGCCGTCGTCGGCCAGGCGGAAGAGCGCGACGTCGACGCCGACCGCCGGATCGCCCGTCGCCAGGTCGAGAACGTGGGTGCTGATCGTGGGTCGTCCGTCGGCCATGGTGTCTCCGCTGCGCTCGGCTCATCATGCCGGAACTTCCCGGACCGCGCGACGCCGCACCGCCGGCGCAGCGTATCCTCGCCTGCATGGCTGACCTGACGATCCGCGTGGGGGACCTGCGCTTCACCGCCGACTGGGAGGAGGCGGCGCCGCGGACCCGCGAGGCGCTGCGCCAGTGGCTCCCGATCCGTTCGCAGCTCATCCACTGCAAGTGGAGCGGCGAGTCGACCTGGATCCCATTCGGCGACCGACGCCCCGACGTGGGCTACGAGAATCACAATTCCCATCCGGCGCCCGGTGATCTGCTGATCTACACCGGCGAGATCAGCGAGTGCGAGATCCTCTTCCCGTACGGCGCCTGCAGCTTCAGCTCCCGGGTGGGCCAGCTGGCCGGCAACCACTTCGCAACGCTCGTCTCGGGGCGGGAGCACCTCGGCGAGCTTGGCCGTCGCGTGCTCTGGGAGGGCGCCCAGGAGATCGAGATCAGCGTGGACGGCTGAGCGATGCGCCGCCTCGTCGTGGTGGGGGGCACGGTCGTCACCCCGTCCGGACCGGTTCGTGCCGACGTCGCCGTGGCGGGGGAGCGGATCGAGGCGGTCGGCCCCGACCTGTCGCGTGACGGCGCCCGGGTCATCGAGGCGGCCGGTCTGCTGGTGCTGCCGGGGGCCGTCGACGTCCACACCCACCTGCGCCTCGAGACCGAGGATCACCCCCGCCGCTTCCACCAGGACACCGTGGCGGCCGCGCGCGGCGGCACCACGACCGTGCTGACGTTCAACAACCCCGGCACGGGCATCAGCGAGACCGGCAGCCGCTCGCTACTGGGCGGCCTGGCCGAGTTCCGGGACCGGACGGAGTCGCGATCTGCGGTGGACTACGGACTGTCCGCGGTGATCACCGGGCAGCAGGATGATCCGATCGGGGAGCTTCCCGCGCTGATCGAGGCCGGCGTGCCGACGTTCAAGGCCTTCATGGTCTACGACTTCGCGCTGCCGGACGAACGGCTCGAGGAGGCGATGCGCGTGGCCGGCCGGCACGGGGGCATGCTGCAGGTGCACTGCGAGGATCCGGAGACGATCGACCCGCTCGTCGCCGATGCGCTCGCCCACCACCGGGTGGGGGCTCGGCATCACGCCCTGACCCGTCCGCCACAGGCCGAGGCGGCGGCCACGCGGCGGGCGATCGAGATGGCTCGCCGCGTCGAGGCACCGCTCTACATCGTCCATCTCAGCTCCGCGGAGGCGCTGGACGCGGTGGCCGATGCGAAGTCTCGTGGTGAGCCGGTGTACGCCGAGACCTGCCCGCACTACCTCTCGCTCACCGACGACCTGTACAGCCATCCCGACGAGGCGGAGGTCATCAAGCGGGTGATCTCGCCGCCGTTGCGCTCGCAGGCCGACGTCGACGCATTGTGGGTCGGGCTTCGCGACGGTGTCCTCGATCTCGTCGCGAGCGACCATGTCCCGGATCGGATCGACGCCGAGAAGGCCCTCCCGGCCCCGCCCTTCCCGAGGATCAGCAACGGCGCGCCGGGAATCGAGACGCTGCTGTCGGTGGTGTACTCCGAGGGTGTCGCCGGGCGGCGCATCGGCATCGAGCGGATGGTGGAGGTCCTGTCAGCGACGCCGGCCCGGCTCTTCGGCCTGACATCGAAGGGGTCCGTCGAGGCGGGAAAGGACGCTGACCTCGTCCTGCTGGATCCGGAGGAGCGCCGCACCATCCGCCAGGCGGATCTGTCGCACACGAGCGACTTCACGCCCTACGAGGACCTGCCGGTGGTCGGCGCGGTGCGCGACGTGCTCGTGCGCGGCCGGCCGATCGGTGATGCGCCTGGCAAATTCCTGGAGCGCCGCCTGTGATGCGGCCAACAGCGGTTGCAACGGCGGCGCGGCCCTGGGCAACGAGCGGCTCGCCTGATATCTCTGGCGGGCGGCCGAATAGCACGACGCCCCGGCGGGATCCGCCGGGCCGTCGTGGGTCGCGGTGAGCTGACCGCCTAGCGGCGGAAGCAGTCGCTGCAGTAGACCGGCTTGGAACCGGTGGGACGGAACGGGACGCGAGCTTCGTTGCCGCAGCTGTCGCAGGTCGTGGTGAACATCTCGCGCGGACGATCGCTGAAACCGCCGCCCCCGCCGTAGCCACCACCGCCGTTGCCGCCGTAGGACGAGCCACCGCTCTCGCCACGCGCGGCCTTCTTGGCGGCGCGGCAGGCCGGGCATCGGCGCGGCTCACTGAACTGACGATCCGCGTAGAACTGCTGGTCGCTCGCGGTGAACGAGAACTCGGTGCCGCAGTCGACGCAGGTCAGCGTCTTGTCGGTGTAGGTGTACAAAGAAAAGCTCCTCTCGTGCGGCCTCAGCGAGCCATCTCGCCGTAAGTCCGTGAGAAGAGCGTTCGTGGTGCCGCGGTTGCTGGTGCCCATCGGTCGGGCGTTACGGTCGGCAGTGTTCCACGGACTCGGTGGCTGCCCCGTCAAACGTGCTGCGTGCCCTCGGGTTTGGGGAAGCGACCACGCATCGCGGTCGGTAGGCTTGCGCGCAATGCGCGAGGACCCGACATGAGGCGCGTC
>JAHWJN010000040.1 GCA_019348395.1 Chloroflexota bacterium | reverse complement strand
TCCTCGATTGGTACGATCACCATCCCGCCGTGGTCCACCATCCGCTCACCGAGTTCGGGCGTTGCGCACCGTGAGGTCACAAGCGTGGGAGATGCCCCTACCGACTTGGGCTGGGGAGACCGCAATCGGCGACCTCAGCCGTAATCGAGAACGACACACCGCCGACGTGAGTTCGGAATGCGTGACGGTTGCCGGCATCCTGCGCCCGGGGAACGCAGCAGCCAACTCGGGCGCCGATCAGCTGGCGGTCGTCCACGCCGCCATCGCCCAGCTCCCCCCTCATGGCAAGCAGGCCACCACCCCGACGACGGGGCCGACATGGTCGAGCACCCGATGCTGCTGCGAGCAGACAGCGGCGGGGACGGTGCGGGGCTTCATCGACGGGCTTGTGGCCCGCAACTGCGAGTTCTCCGTTGGGGGCGGTTCTGCGCCGGCCTCGGCGCCGCCATCGCCGCAGTAGCGCCCGAGACATGGGTGCCGGCCAGGGACACCAAACGACGGTCTGGCCACCAAGGTGCGTGCTTACTAACAGCGGACGCGACTTCGCGCTCTAGGCGCGCCACCGTCACCACGTAGTCGTAGTCGACGGCCTCGGCGATCCAGCGCTCGGCGTCCTGTCGCCGGCGCTCGATGCTCGCCTCCGACTCCGAGCCGCGGCTGCGGAGCCGTTCGTCGAGGTCATTCATGGACGGTGGCATGACGAAGATGAGGAGCGCGTCGGGAACCAGGCGGCGGACGTTGCGCGCCCCCTCCGGGCTGATGGTGAGGATCGCGTCGCGCCCGGCCGCGAGGATGCCGCGCACCTGGTCGACCGGGGTTCCGTACCAGTGGCCGTGATTGTTGGCGTGCTCGAGCAGTCCGTCGGTCGCGATGAGCTCCTCGAATGCTTCCCGGCTGACGAAGTGGTAGTGCACCCCGTCGGTCTCGTCCGGCCGCTGGGGGCGGGTAGTGGCGGTCACGATGGGCACGACCTGCGGCCGGCGTCGACCGAGCTCGGCCACCACCGTGCTCTTCCCCACCCCCGATGGCCCGGACACCACGACCAGCATCGGGTTCGGGAAGGTCATCCGCTTCTCGGGATCGGTCATGACACCTCCACGGTCGCGCCGACCCCCTGCGGCAGCCGGTCGGATCCGACCCGCGCCGCGCTTGCGTCGAGACACGCCGCGAGGTCCTCGGGCAGCTCGCTCCAGGCCCGTACCCGCCGTCCGTCGCCAGGGCGCGTGAAGCCGAGGCGCGCCGCATGGAGGAACTGGCGGCGAAGTCCACCGGGACCTTCACCCCCGCCGTAGCGGACGTCGCCCGCGATCGGCAGTCCGAGGTAGGCCAGGTGCGCGCGGATCTGGTGCGTGCGGCCGGTCAGCGGCCTGACCGCCAGCAGCGCATACCCGCCACCGATGCCCAGCTGCTCGTACTCCGTCACGGATGCCCGTCCGCCGGCCACGACCGCCATCCGCTGGCGATCCCGCGGATCGCGACCCACCGGTGCCTCGATCCGCCCCCGACCCGACGGCGGCTCGCCTCGCACGAGCGCGAGGTACTCCTTGTCCACCGTCCGGTCACCGAACTGGCGCATGAGCACGGCCTGCGCGGCATCGGTCTTGGCCACGACGATGAGCCCGCTCGTCTCCTTGTCGAGCCGATGCACGATCCCCGGCCGTCCGACACCGGCGATCGACCCGAGCGGCTCGCCACGCTCGCTCGCTCGCCCCAGCAGGGCGTTCACGAGCGTCCCACCCCGGTGCCCGGCCGATGGATGGACGACCAGCCCCGCCGGCTTGTCGACGACGAGCAGGTCATCGTCCTCGTAGGCGACGTGCAACGGGATGGACTCGGCCTCGAGGTGTGGATCCGGGGGTGCCGTGAGCTCGACGCTGATCCGCTCCCCGCCCGCCAGGCGGTCGCTCGAGCGACGCCGCCCGCCGTCGGCCAGCGCCCGCCCGTCGCCGATGAGCCGCTGTGCATGTGCCCGGCTGATGCCGGCCACCGCCGCGACCGCCACGTCGAAGCGTCCCGGTGGAGCGGCCCCCTCCACCGTGCGACCGGCCGACATCGTCATCCTGCCGGCTCGTTCGCCCGGCGTCCGTCGATGAAGGTGAGGTACCCGACCAGCAGGACGATGCCGACCACCAGCGACGGGTCGGCCACGTTGAACGCCGGCCAGCGCAGATCGCCGACCCCGACGCTCACGAAGTCGACGACGTAGCCGAGCCGCACCCGGTCGGTCAGGTTCCCGAGCCCACCGGCGAGGATTGCGCCGAGCACGACGTGGATCCACCCGGTGCGCTGCTGGAACTGACGATGGAAGTAGACGACCATGGCGACCGCGACGAGGTGCATCGGGATGAAGAGCCAGGTCGCGCCGGGCAGCAGGCTGAATGCGGCGCCCGTGTTGCGCACGTGCCAGAGCTGCACGATGTCGCCGAAGACGTCGACCCGCTCGCCGTGCGCCAGGGTCGCGACGATGAGCGCCTTGGTGGCCTGGTCGGCGGCGTAGAGGACGACCGCGGTGGCGGCGAGGAGCAGCGCGTTCCGTGTCGACGCGTCCCGATCGATGCTTGCCTCCACGCAGCCCACTCTAGCCGACGGACGATGCGGCGCGCGCCACCGACACCTGGAGGGTCCGGCCTTCCAGCTCCATCGTCTCGGACCGATCGGCGCGATCCATCGATTCGTCGCCGCCGAGCCGCAGCTCCACGGCCAGGGCCTCCTCTGCCAACCAGTCGCGATGCGCCTCCAGGGCCTCGACCGCCGTGGCATCTCCGACGACCGCCACGCGGATCCGGTCGCTGATCTCGTAGCCGGCCGCCTTGCGCAGCGCCTGCAGACGGTGGGCGACCTCGCGCGCCAGGCCCTCCGCTGCCAGCGAATCGTCCAGTTCGGTGTCGAGGGCCACGAGCAGATCCCCCTCCTCGGCGACCTCGTGCCCGGCCCGCGCGCGGGCGGTGAGCTCGAACTCGTCGGGCTGCAGCGTCACGCCGCCCACGCTCACCGTTCCGTCGGCCGCGTGCTGCCAGTCGCCGCTGCGGGCGCCGGCCATGATGGCGCCGACCGCCCTGCCGTGTCGCGGCCCGATTACCGGCAGGAGTGGATACAGGCTGCGCTCGACCATGGCCGCCTCGTCGCCGATTGGCTCCAGGGCATGGACGTTCAGCTCCTCGATCACCTGGGCGGTCAGCTCCGCGGCGACGGTCGGGTCGCTGCTGAGCGCGCCGCGGGCCGCCGCGGGCAGCTTGACGCGCACCGCGCGCAACGGTTGCCGGGTTCGCAGGCCGGAGGCCGCTCGGGCCGCGCGACCGAGTGCCACCGTTCGGCGTGCCAGGGCCACCGATCGCTCGACCTCCGGATCGTGACGACCCGGCACGGGCTCGGGAAAGTCGGCCAGGTGCACACTCTCGGGCGCCGCCCGGTCCACGCCGACCACGAGGTTGTCCCAGATCGCGTCGGCGACATGCGGCACGATCGGCGCCAGCAGCCTCGCCAGCGTGGTCAGGACCTCGTGCAGGGTGGCGTGCGCGGCTCGCTTGTCCGCGTCGAGCTCTCCCTTCCAGAAGCGTCGCCGGTTGCGGCGCACATACCAGTTGGAGAGGTCCTCGACGAACGTCTCGATCTCCCGCGTCGCACGCATGGCGTCGTACTCGTCGAACGCGGAGCGCACCTCGCCGACCAGGTGATCCAGCCGGGAGAGGATCCACCGGTCCAGCAGGGTGCGGGCCTCCTCGACACCGTCGCGCTGGTCTGGCGTCCAGCCATCGAGCCGCGCATAGGTGACGAAGAAGCCGTAGGTGTTCCACAGCGGCAGGAAGAAGCGGCGCACGACCTCGTGCCCGGGCCCGTAGCCGAAGCGAAGGTTCACCGCGGGGTTGGCCGCCGCATACATCCAGCGCATGACGTCGGCGCCGATGGCCTCGGCGGCCTCGTCGAACGGGATCGAGTTCCCCTTGCTCTTGTGCATCTCCTCGCCGTGCTCGTCGAGGAGCAGGGCATAGGCGAACAGGGTTCGCATCGGCGCGGTGCCGGTCATCACCGTCGACTCGGCCAGGAGGGCGTAGAACCAGTTGCGGAACTGGCCGGGGAAGCTCTCGCTGATCCAGTCGGCCGGATACCACTCGCGCCAGTAGTCACGGTCCGTGTTCCAGCGCAGGGTCGACAGGCCGACGATGCCCGCGTCGAGCCACGGGTTGCCGACGTCGGGGGTCCGCGCCGCGCGCCCCCCACAGCTCGAGCATGCGATCTCGACCGCGTCGATCCAGGGCCGGTGCGGAGAGTGTCCCTCGAACTCCTTCCAGCCGGCCACGGCGCGCTCCCGTAGCTCGTCCTTCGAGCCGATGACCTCCCAGGCGTCGCAGTCGGTGCACTCCCAGATCGGCAGGGCGAGGCCGTAGTACCGCTTCTTGCTGATCATCCAGTCGCCCATATTCCGGAGCCAGTCGAGCTCCCGCTCCATGAGCCCGATCCCCTCGGGGAGCCAGCGGGCACTGCGCGTCGCCTCGCTGATCGGCTCCCGCAGCGGATCCATCGCGATGAACCACTCGTCGACCAGGCGGAAGACAAGCTGCGTCCCGCAGCGCCAGCAGTGCGGGTACGAGTGCGAGTACGTCTCCTTCGCGACCAGGAGGCCCTTGCGGTCCAGGTCGTCGATCACGTCGCGGGCCAGGTCCCGTGCGGGATCCTCCGCCGCGCCCGCATAGCGACCCGTCTGCCAGCCGTAGCCGTCGGCGAAGATGCCGAACTGGTCGATCGGGTCGAGCACCGGCAGCGCGAACTCCTTTGCCAGCGCGAAGTCTTCCTGGCCACAGCCCGGGGCGATGTGGACGATGCCGGTCCCCTCCGCGTCGGAGACCTCGTTCCAGGGGATGACGACGTGGCTCACGCCGTCGGTGATGGGCAGCTCATCGTACGGGCCCGCGTAGGCGAGGTCGACCAGCTCGGAGCCGGGCGCCTCGCGCAGCACGGCGGCGTCACCGGCAACCCGACCCTTCGAGCCGGCCGACACCCACCAGTGCCGTCCGTCGCGCCCCTCGACGAGCTGATAGATCAGCCCCGGATGGACGGCCGCGGCGACGTTGCTCGAGAGCGTCCACGGCGTGGTGGTCCAGACCAGCAGATCCTCGCCCTCGTGCCCCTCGCTCGTGATCGGCAGTCGGACCGTGACCGACAGGTGCTTCGCCTCGGCGTAGCCCTCCGCGGCCTCCATGTTGCTGATGCCGGTGCCGCATCGCGTGCACCACGGCATGACGTCGTGGCCCCGGTACAGCAGCCCCCGGCGGTGGCACTCCGCGAGGAAGGCCCAGATCGTGTAGTTGTTCTCGTCGGAGTTCGTGTAGTAGCTGTTGTCCCAGTCCATCCAGTAGCCCAGGCGCTTCGACTGCTCGGTCTGGATGGCGGCGTACTTGTCGACGCGCGCCTTGCACAGCTCGACGAAGCGGTCGATCCCGAACTCCTCGATCTGGCGCTTGTTGTTGAAGCCGAGCTCGCGCTCGACGTTCACCTCGATCCACAGCCCCTGGCAGTCGAACCCGTTCTGGTAGCGCTGCCGCTCGCCGAGCATGGTGTGGTAGCGCTGGTACAGGTCCTTGTACGTCCGGCCCCAGGCATGGTGGACGCCCATCGGGTTGTTCGCCGTGATCGGACCGTCGATGAAGCTGAACTTTCGATCCGATCCCTCGTTGCGAGCCAGGTAGCGGCCCATCGTGCCGCGCTCGCGCCAGCGTTCCGCGACCTCCCGCTCGAGCGCGGGGACGTCCAGCTCCTTGGATACCGGCGTGAACACCGTGCTGCTGCGCTCCTTCACCAGATGACAAAACCCGCCCCGACACATGTCCGGGACGGGAAGACTCCCGCGGTACCACCCGCGCTTGACCGATGCGCCAGCCGGGCGCCATCGGACCACTCATGCTCGTCCGCTATCGAGGGACCTTCCGGGACGCCTTACGCACGGCGGCCTGCCGCTTGGGGCGTCCGGCTCGGGAGGGATGGCGTCCGTCGCCGATGCCGCCTGCTCTCACCGTTCAGGCTCGCTGATGGCTCGGTGCTGACGGCCGTCATGGCTCCGTCGCTGCCGCTCTTCCGATTGGCCGCCGATCGTCGCAGCCCGCCGCCATGGTGTCAATTCATCCCAGCAGGGCGCGACCGATGAACACCGATGCCGCCAGCCCCCCGCCGACGACCACGCCGACGATGCGCGGCCACCACGCCAGGGCCATCACGGCCCCGATCGAGGACGCGGGGCCCGCGAGCACGAGGGCGAGGGCGGTGAGCCGTCCCGCGTCCGTGCCCGGCTCGGGGTAGGTGCCTGCGAGCAGACCGATGGCCCAGGCCGCTCCGGCCGCCACGAGCGGCAACAGGACGAACGCGGCCGCCGGACGCGGGCGTCCCAGCGCGACCGGACGCTGCCGGATTCGCGCCCGCATGCCGGTCCCCACAGTTGGGGGTACGGCGACGTCCACCCTCCCCGGCCCCTGCGCCGGCACCCCGCCCTCGACCTCCTCCGGCGCCGCCTCCGCGGCGGAGCGTTCCTCCGCCAGTCGTCGCTCGAGAAGGGCGCGCTCGATCCCGGTGAGGACGCGCGGCTCCGCGTCCACCTGCGGATGCACGTCAGCCGCCTCCGCCGGCGTGGCGGGCGACGGGTCGGTGCTCTCGCCCGCCGGCGCGGACTCGAAGAGCTCCTCCAGCCGCTGCCGCGCCCTCGCGGCGCGCGACAGGGCATCGAGCAGGGCGTCCTCGTCGGCCGCCGCGATCGCCAGTCGTCCCCGCTCGGTCGGCACCAGGATGGCGGTCGGGGTGCGGGCGAGCCGAACCACGTGGATGTCCTCCTCGTCGCGCAGCCGCGCGCCACCGAGGGCCCAGCCGAACATGCCGAAGCGGGGGCGCAGGCTCGAGGCATCCGTGCCTCGGAGCCGGACCCGGGTCACGGGACCGCGGGCCAGGACGTAGACGCGCTCGCCCCCGATCCACCTCAGGCGGATTGCTGCCTCCTCGACCTCGAGGCGAACGCTGAGCAGGATGCCGGCCATGGCGAGGCCGATCAGCACCAGCACGCCGCCGAGCGCCGCGAAGACCATCCCTCCGACGCCGGTGCCGAACGACCCCATCAGCCAGGTGGTCGCTGCCAGCACGCCCGTCCCGGCGACGAGCGCCGGCCAGGCGAGCACCCGCGGCAGCGAGCGCGCCAGGCGGATGCGCTCGGTCGGGGGGTTGCGCTGCGATGCCATCGTCAGGCCTTCTCGGTGACGCGGTACTCGAGGTAGCGCCCGGTCAGGAGCCGTGTCTGCGCGTCAAGCGCCGGCAGCGTGCTGAAGAAGATGCCGACGAATGGCAGGCCCAACCACTGGATGTACGAGACCACGTGCTGCATCGTCCCCCAGTGGCTGGGCCGCGGCGGGACGATCCGGTGCTCGATGATGACGAGGACGAACAGGCCCACCAGGGCCATGGTCAGCATCACGCTCGCGAAGAGCGGCAGGTTCTGCCCGAGCGTCGTCTCCGCGAAGGCCGGGTTGATGAGCAGCGGAACGGTGGCGCCGAACATGATGACGAACGGCGCGATCACCCAGTTGATGTGCTCGCCGAACAAGTTGGCGATCCGCCAGAAGCGCGACCAGAAGGGGATGTGCGAGGCGCGCACCGCGTTCTCGACCACGTAGGGGATGTCGGTCACGCCCCACGCCCAGCGGCGGGCCTGGAAGTACTGCTCCGCCATGCTGCGCCAGTACCCGCGGGCCCGCACCGCGTCACCATAGATCGGGATGAAGAGCGGCACGGCGCGGAATCGATCCCCGTACCGGAAGTAGCTCTTCCAGTAGAAGCGGCTGTCCTCCGGGATCGCGTCGGTCGCCCAGTAGCCGACGTCGTGCACCAGGTGGAGCGTCGTGGAGTACGAGCCGAAGCTCTGCAGCTTCTCGGGCAGCACGCTGCGCCACATCTGCAGCTGGGTCAGGACCGCGGCGAAGAGGCGCTGCAGCATGGGTGCCTGCCAGATGTTGTTGTGGAAGTACGGGATCGGCTGATACAGCTGGGTCTCACGATTCGGATCGCTCAGGTGCATCCACGACAGGTAGGCGAAGTACTGCGGGTGGACCCGGTAGTCCGCGTCGAGGTCGGTGATCATGATCCGCCTCGGGTCCATGCCACGTTCGCGGACGAGCTGCCGATAGAGGTAGCGCCCGCCCCACGCCATGGCGCTCGACTTGCCGACCACGATCCCAGGCTCGAGTGGATCGAGGATGTGGATGAATTCGGCGAACGCGTCTCCGAGCTCGGCCCGTAGCGTCTCCACGTTCGCGATCCCGTCGATGTCGGTCTCGCGGGTGATGATCGCGCAGATTTTCCGCTCGCGCGGCCACTCGGCATCGGCGAGCGCTCGGACCGTGTCGCGCAGCTTCTCGAGGGGCTCGGTGTAGGTGGGGATGAGCGCCAGATGGATGAGCTCGCCGGCGGACGGTGCGTCCGCGGCTGCGGCCGGCGACATGGCGGCCACACGCTCGCTCCAGTCGACGGCGAGGACTCGACGGATGCGCCGGTAGGCCACGATGACAGCGCCGGCGAACCAGAGCGCCCGGCACAGCCAGTAGAAGTCGAAGCTCAGGACGAAGTACGCGACGATCCACGGATAGCTGAAGCTCAGCCACAGCGGCAGGATGAGAACGGCCCAGGAGATGGTGCCGGGCACCATCTCGAGGACACGCCCCAGCCAGCGGTAACGATCCGGTGACTCCGGCCTGGTCATGCGTCGCCTCGTCCGGCCGCGCGGCCGGGGCGACCGTCGCGGCCGCGCCGCGCGGCGCTGCTAGTAGACCGGCGTCAGCCAGTCCCGGTACTCGGGCAGCGTGCCGCGTACCGCGTCGAAGTAGGTGCGCGAGAGCTCGCGAGTGATTCCCCCCGGCCGCCCGGTCCCGATCTGCCGGCGATCGACCTCGATCACCGGCGAGATCTGCGCGCCGGTGCCGCACAGGAAGACCTCGTCGGCGCTGTACAGCTCGGTGCGGTCGATCGTGCGCTCCACGACCTCGACCTCCAGCCGGGGATCGGAGACCAGCAGCTCCACGCTGTGCTCGGCGACCCGGGCCGAGCCGGGGACGGCGTAGAGCACCCGGCCGTGCTCCTCCGCCGCCGCCACCAGCCGCTCGACGATGCGGGGGTAGACGTGGTCGAGCGAGGCCGCCCGCTCGTACTCCTCGTCGAACGACTCGGCCGCCGGCACGGCCGAAGCCGCCGGATGGCGGCGGGTGCGCAGGAACCGGACGGGGGTGGCGGCGACGGCGGCGGTGGTGGCCGTGGTCAGCAGCTCGGGGCCGGCAGGGCCCAGGCCCACCACGGTGACGCTGGCCATGGAAAGGGGCTCAGCCGGTG
>JAHWJN010000003.1 GCA_019348395.1 Chloroflexota bacterium | reverse complement strand
AGCGTCTGTGTGCGCAGGATGGCGTAGACGCCGACCTTGGTGAGCAGCCCGGCGAAGACCGCCGTCACCGGCGAGGGCGCCGTCGGGTAGCTGTCGGGCAGCCACGAGAACAGCGGGAAGATGGCCGCCTTGACGCCGAAGACGACGAGCATCGTCAGGCCGAGCGCGAGCCGCACGCCCTCCGGGACGTCCTGCAGCTTGACCGCCGCGTCGGCCATGTTGACCGTGCCGGTGGCCGCGTAGACCAGCCCGACGACCGTCACGAACAGCACCGACGCGAGCAGGCTGACGACGACGTAGGTCATGCCGGCGCGCACCTGCTCCTTACCGCCGTCGAGGGTGATGAGGACGTACGACGCGACGAGCATGACCTCGAAGGCGACGAACAGGTTGAACAGGTCGCCGGTCAGGAAGGCCATCGCGATGCCGGCGGCCAGCACCAGGTAGCAGGGGTGGAAGACCGCCGGCGCCGTCGCGCGGCCGTCGGCGACGCCCTGACCGATGGCGTAGCCGAGCACCGCGAGCAGCACGAAGTTCGTCATGCCGAAGCCGTTCGCGATGAGGAAGCCGACCTCGTCGCTGAGCCGCAGGAACGGCAGCTGGACGGTGACGGCGTAGAAGAGGTAATTCGACAGGTAGAACAGCACGAAGTACACGAACAGGAAGAGCGGAATTCCCTTGATCACGGCCACGAGCCACGTCTCGTGGCCGTACAGGAACCAGCTCATGAAGTCGTCGGCCGCGCCGAGTGTCCGGCTGAAGACGCCGCGCGGCCGGTAGACCGGGTAGGTGGTCGTGCTCACCTCGTCATCCCCCGGTCTGGTCCAGCAGGAAGGTGATGAGCGCGCGAAGCGCGCTGTCCGACAGGCGCTCCTCCGGGTGGGCCGGCATGCCCGTCGGCTCCCCGTCGTTGTAGTTCTCCGCCGAGTTCCGGATCCATTGGCCCAGGGCCAGGTACGGGTCCTCCTCGTAGTCGGCGATGTACTGCTCCTGCTGGGCCACCGGCTCCGGCAGGTTGCCGACCTCGTTGCCGACGTTCGTGAGCGCGGGGAAGGGGCCGCCGCCCTGCAGGTCGGGACCGTGGCACCCGGCGCAGCCGGCCGCGGCGTAGACCTCGGCACCGGCTTCGACGGTATCCTCGACCTCGGTCGGGGCCTCATCGGGCTCCTCGAGCCAGGTCTCGACCAGGGTCACCACGGCCTCGATCTGCTGCTCGTTCAGCGGGCCGCCGACCTCGGTGGCCCAGGCGGGCATCGGCGAGTTCACGTTGCCCGAGACGACCACGCCGCCGTAGCTCACCGCGAGGTGCACGTAGTTGGGGTTGACACGGAGCTTGTCGGCCAGGCTGGCGCTGCGCAGCGACGGCGCCGATCGGCCATCCGGATCGTTCGGGATCTGGCCGCCCTCGCCCTCGGGTCCGTGGCAGCGCGCGCATCCTGCCGCGGCCGGCTCGCCGGGATCGTCGGAGTACACGATCTCGCCGAAGTGCAGCAGCTCCTCCTCGTTCTCGGCCGCGATCCCCTCGCGGACCGGCTGATCGGCGAACCAGTAGATCATCGTGAACGCCGCCATGGCGGTCACGAGCAGCACGCCGAGCGTCTTCAGTCGCATGGAGTCAGCCCGCGCAGTGCTGCATGTCGCCGGGCTCCCGATCGTCGAAGGTCACGGTGCCGGGCGGTGGGCCGCTCTCGACCTCGCGCGTGTCGACGATGTAGACGTCGCCGTCGAGGCGCATCGGGAAGCGGTCCATGCCCCGTGGGGCCGGTCCGGCGCGGTACTCGCCGAGGATCGTGTACTGCGACCCATGGCAGAGGCACTCGAACCACTGGCTGAACTCGCACAGCTGCGGGACCTGGCAGCCGAGGTGCGGGCACTTGCGCCACAGGGCGAGCACGTCCTCGCCAGGGTCAGGAACCGGCAGCGACGCCTCGGCCTCGACGGCTCCGCCGGACTCCTGCGCCACGCGAGCCTTGCCGGCGGGCACGTTGACGACAAAGAGGCGTGCCGGGTTGTAGATGTACGGCAGTCCCTGGGCCCAGTCCGGCGCAGCGCTGTTGATGTCCTCGGCCGTGCCGAGCGTGATCTCGGCGCCGAGGCCCTCGGTCACGTTCGGCCACAGAAACGCGATGGTGCCGCCCAGGAACTGGAGCGAGAGGATCCCGGTCCCGATCCCGAGCATGCGCCGCATGAACCCGCGCCGGCTGATCTCGCCCGCGCGCGGCCCGTGGACCTCACCGTACGACGTGTGCTGCGTCATAGCGTGAAGAAGAGGCCCTCCCACGGCCAGACCCACTGCCAGCTCGGGCCGCGGAAGAACGATCCGATGAAGGTGATGATCAGCCCACCGATCATCAGGCACAGGAAGAAGACCCACATCAGCTTCCTGTCACGCGCCGCCCTGTACGGCGTGCGGTCGATGAACGGGATGAGCATGAGGCCGCCGAGATAGACCGGGATGACCAGCACGCCCGCGACCGTCGCGTTGAAGTAGCTCAGCAGCTCCTGCAGGCCGAGGAAGTACCACGGCGCTTTCGCCACGTGCGGCGTGATCACCGGGTTCGCCATCTCCTCGAGCGGTGCGCGGATGAAGGCCGACACGACCACCAGCAGCGCGGTCATGAGCATGAGCATCACGAACTCGGCACGCAGCAGGTGCGGCCAGGTGAGCACCGTCTCGTCCGGTCGCTTGTCGACGCGGACCATCGACTCCTGCTTGACGTAGGCGAGCAGGCGGAAGCGCTCGGTCCCCGGCACGCCGGGCGGTCCGGGCAGCTTCGGCCCGGCACCGGGCGCCGCCAGCGGCGCCTCGGAGGGAGCCTGCGTCGGAGCGTTCTTGTCGGCGGTCGCGTTCGGTCGCTTCTCGATCGTCATCGGTCCCTTCCTAGCCTACACCGGCCCGGAGATGCCGCCGTCCTTGCGGATCCGCCAGAAGTGGACGATCAGCAGGATGGCCGTCACGAGCGGGAACAGCACGACGTGGGCCACGTAGAACCGCAGCAGGGTCCCCTGCCCGATCTCGATCCCGCCGAGGATCAGGAAGCTCGACTCGGGGCCGGCCAGCGGTGCATACAGCGCCATCTGCGTCCCGACCGTGATGGCCCAGATCGCCAGTTGGTCCCACGGCAGCAAATACCCCGTGAAGCTCAGCAGCATCGTCAGCACCAGCAAGAACACGCCGACGATCCAGTTGAACTCGCGCGGCGGCTTGTACGAGCCGGTCAGGAACACGCGCATCATGTGCAGCCAGATCGAGATGATCATGGCGTGCGCGCCCCAGCGGTGGATCTCGCGCAAGATGCCGAGCGTCACGTGGGCCCGCAGGTCCTGGATGTCCTGGTAGGCGTACTCGATCACCGGGCGGTAGTAGAACATCAGCAGCACGCCGCTGACCACCTCGGCGAGGAAGAGGAAGAACGTCAGCCCGCCCATGCACCAGGTGAACGACAGGCGGATGCCGCTCTTGCGGACGGCGACGGGGTGCAGGTGCAGGAAGACGTTGCTCATCACCGCCATCACGCGGGTGCGGCGGTCGCGCGGCACGCCGTGGCGGAAGAGGCTGCGCCAGACGGTCGACTCCTTGAGCCAGCGGGTCATCCGGTTGCCGCTGCCGTCGCTCATCGGTCCACCGCCGTGCCGGCCTGCTGACCGATCTGCCCGAGCACGTTGTCCTTGTAGCTCTCCAACAGAACCTTCCCGTCAGGCGTGAACCGCTCGAGCTCGAGACGATCCATGGTGATGCAGTTGGTGGGACAGCGCTCGACGCAGAGGTTGCACCGGATGCAGCGCTCCTCGTCGATGATCATGGCGATCCCGCGGGGCCACGACTGGAAGAACTCCTGCTCCGGGTCGTCGCCGCCGACCTGCGCCTTGTCGATCATGTAGATCACGCCCTCCGGGCAGACGTCGGCGCAGAGCCCGCACAGGATACAGCGCGGACCGTCGATGTTGATGTTGTGGTTGCACTGGAGGCAGCGCGTGCCCTCGGCGATCGCGCCGCGGGTGTCGTAGCCCACCTCCACCAGGGAGGTGAAGTCACGCCGCAGCTCCGGCGGCGCCATCGGGATCTCCTGGCGGCGGGTCGCCTCGTAGAAGCGCGGCATGTCGTGCTCGAGGCTCTGGGTGATCACCGCGCGGTTGATGACCGGCAGCTCCTCGAGCTCCTCGCCGCGCAGGCCGGCCAGCCAGCGGTCGACCGCCCGCGCGCAGCGACGGCCGAGGCCGGCTGCCTCGATGATCGTGGCGGGGCCTGTCACGAAGTCGCCGACCGCGAAGATGCCGTCCGAAGTCGTGCCGAAGGTATCGTTGTTGATGGTGACGTAGCCGCGCTTGAAATCGAAGCTCAGCCCGTTCATCGGCCGGCCGGCCGCGTCGGTCGGCGTCGAGCCGTTCATCGGCGGCGTACGCCAGCTCGACAGGGAGCCGCCCTCCACCACGGTGCGCGTGTCGGTCACGCCCACGTGCCGGTTCAGCTTGGCGCCGTACTCCCCGAGGACGTTGTTGTCGGCCGCCTGGCTGGTGCACGGAATGACCATGTCGCAGGGGATGACGAACTCGCTGTTCGGGATCGGCTCGGCGCTGCGGCGGCCGCTGTCGTCGGGCGGTCCGAGCTGGGTGCGCACGAACTTCACGCCGCTCACGCGGCCGTCCTCGCCGGCCAACACCTCGATCGGCGAGCTGAAGTATTCGAACTTCACGCCCTCGAAGTGGGTCTCGTGGATCTCCTCCTCGTCCACGACCATCTCCTCGGGGCCGCGGCGGTAGACGATCGTCGAGGTCCGGGCGCCGAGGCGCAGGGCGGTGCGCGAGGAGTCCATGGCCGTGTAGCCGCCGCCGATGATGATCACGTGATCCCCGACCCACTGGGGCTGGCCGAGGTTGGCGCGCTTGAGGAAGTCGACGCCGTAGATCACCCCGTCGAGCTCCTCGCCCGGCGTGTTCATCGCCACCGGGTACATGCATCCGGTGGCGACCACGACCGAGTCGTGGCGCTCGCGGAGCTGCTCGAGGGTGACGTCGCGGCCGACCTCGACGTTGTAGTGGAACTGCACGCCGTGCTTCGCGACCCAGTTCACGTCGAGCTCGATCACGTCGCGCGGCAATCGGAAGGCCGGGACGCCGATCAGCGTGGTGCCACCACCGGAGGGGAGGGCCTCGTAGACGTGCACCTCGTGGCCCCAGCTGGCCAGCTCCTTCGCCGCGGCCAGGCCGGCCGGTCCGGCGCCGATGATGCCGACGCTGCGCCCGGTGGGCGGGTTGACGATGACGTTGTCCGGCATGTTGTTGCCGTAGTGCCAGTCGACCAGGAAGCGCTTCATGGCGCGGATGGCGAGCGGCTTGTCGATGTCGGCGCGGCGGCACGCCTTCTCGCACGGCGCCGAGCAGACGTACCCGCAGATGGCGGCCACCGGGTTCGGGTCGCGAGCGAGGATATAGCCCTCCTCGAACCGACCCTCCGCGGCCAGCATGAGGTACCCCCGGCAGTTCGTGTTGACCGGGCAGCCTTCCTGGCACTCGATGTTGCACTGGAGCCAGTCGACGCCGACCTCGGCAGTCTGGAACCTCAGTGGAATCGCGGTATCGCTGATCACGGCGTCGTGGGTCGCTCTCCGGGCGTCGTCAGACCATGGGGACCTAAAGGAGCGGCGAGACCGATGCTACCCGCTCGGCCGAGGGCGGCGCAAGGCGACCGGTCCGTCGGGGCGGCCTCGATCGACATGTCGGCAGGTCCGGCGGTCAGTTCGCGAAGTGGGCGGCCATCACCCGGCGGACCAGCGGAGCCGCGTCCGAGCCGCCGGTACCGAGCGGGATGTGGGGCAGGACGGTCGCCACGCTGATGGTCGGGTCGTCGGCCGGGGCGAAGGCGGGGAACCACGCGTGCGGGTCCGGCGTGCCGGTCTCGGCCGTGCCGCTCTTTCCCGCGACCGGGATGCCGAAGCCGGCGAACGCGGCGGTTCCCGTGCCGTAGGGCTGGGTGGTCACCGCCTCGAGCGTGTCGGTCACGAACGTGAGATCCTCGTCGGCCACGCCGACCTGGCGGACCACCGTGGGGTCGACCTGCTCGACCACGGTGCGGTCCGGCAGCGTGGCGGTGGTGACGATTCGCGGCTGCCACAGCGTGCCGCCGTTGCCGATCGCAGCGTACGCGTTCGCCAGCTGCAGCGGCGTGCCGAGGAACGCCCCCTGGCCGATGGAGAGCTGGATCTGCTCGAAGCCCGAGTACCCGCCGCGCCCGTTCGCCGCCAGCCAGGCGTCGTCGGGCACGATCCCCGTCTCCTCGACGAGGTAGCCGATGCCCGTCGCGGCGCCGAAGCCGAACTCGGCGAGGAGGTCGGTCAGCGCCGTCTCGTCCGCCTCGTACACCTCCAGGCTGAGTGGCATGTAGGTCGTGTTGCAGCTGAAGGCCATCGACTCGGCCAACCCCACCGAACCGGGCAGCGTGTGATCCATGTAGTTGCGGAAGGTGTAGCCGCTGTACTCCCATGAAGCCGGACAGGGCCGGGTGCTCGACGGCGTCACGACCCCGGTCTGCAGCGCCGCGGCCAGCGTGAAGGGCTTGAACGACGACCCCGCCGGGTAGGCGCCGAGGACCGCCTTGTTGAAGATCTGCGCCTGCCCGGCCGGCTCGAGCGGTTCGCCGGCCAGTGTCGTGCCGAGCGTCATGGCGTTCGGGTTGAAGGACGGCGCCGAGGCGAGGGCCCACACATCCCCGCTGCGAGGGTCCACGACGGCGGTGGCGGCCTGCGAGTACGGGGCGATGGCGTCCTGGGCCACTGCCTGGAGGTCCGGGCGGATCGTGATCGCGACGTCGGCGCCGGGCGTCATCTCCACCTCGTCCAGCACGGTGGTGCCCTGGTCGCCCTGCGCCACCAGCGTCCAGCCGGGGCTGCCCCGCAGCAGGCGCTCGGCCCCGGACTCGAGTCCGCTGCGCCCGACCACGTCCCCCGCCCGGTAGCCGGCCTCGGCCGGCAGGCGCTCCAGGTCCTCGGCGGTGACCTCGCCGACGTAGCCGATCACCTGGCCGGCGAGCGCCTCCTGCGGGTACACCCGGCGCCCGTCGTCGCGTGTCTCGGCCCAGACCAGGCCGTCGGGTCCCACGATCCGCCCGCGCGGGCCGAGCGTTCGGTCGAGCCGGAGGCTGCCGTCCTCGCCCAGCTCGGGGAAGAGGACCTCCGGTGTCCAGCGCAGCGTCCAGCCGTCCGTGCCGTGGACGAAGGTGAGTGCCCGGTCGAGCGTCAGATCCCCGAACCGCTCGGTCGCCACGCGGAGATCGATCGGGACCGCGAGCCCGGGCACCGGCCCCTCGAGCGGCGCGTCCGGATCCCGCGTCTGGCCGGGCGTCGATTCCGGGCCCGGGCTGGCCGGAGCGGGGTTCAGGGTCGGCGTGGGGACGGGAGTCGGCGCCGGGAAGTCGGCCGGTGGCGGCTCCGGTGCCAGTCCCACCGTCCGCGGCTCGCCCGGCTCGCCGCGCAGGTCCTCGAGCCGCGTCATGGTCGCGAACGAAGCGTGGAGGTCGGCGAAGCCGTCGATCGGGTAGCGCGCACGGGTCGGCTCGTCGAGGAGCGCGTGCATGGCCACCCAGTCGCCGGCCGCCCATGCCTCGACGTAGCGGCTCGCCACCTCCGACGCGGCGTCGGGCGGCGCGACCGGGAAGGTGGTCGGGCCCGGTGTCTCGTCGGGGATCGGATTGGCGCTACAGGCGCTCGCCGCCAGGACCAGGCCGGCGATGGCGAGCAGGCGGCGGATCATCGGGCCAGTGTCACCCGGCGGAAGCCCTCGGCCGCGCGGTAGCCGGCGCGCTCGCCGAGCTCCTCACTTCGGCGCCGCACCCAGCGCGCGATGTCCTCGAAGGCTCGGAACTGGCTGGCGTGCCGGGCCAGCGCCGCGATCTTGAGCTCCAGCGTCGCGCCGATGTCGACCAGCTGATTCGCCTCGTTCGTGCTCCACAGGTAGAGCTCGGCGACCTTCCACGGCTCGAGCCCGGCTTCGAGGTGCTCGCGGAAGTTCAGCGGGTCGCGCGCCGTCGGGAAGACGGCATCCACCGTGACCTGTCCCACCGCGCGGTGGTCGGGATGGTTGACCCACTCGTTGTTCACGAAGAGCACGGTCGGGTCATGGGTCATCACGATCTCGGGCCGGAAGGAGCGGATGGCGAAGGTGATGCGCTCCCGGAGCCTCAGTGAGGGTTCCACCTGCCCGTCCGGCTCGTCGAGAAAGTCCACGCCCTCCACCCCGATCTCCTCCGCGGCCTCGCGCTGCTCGCGCTGGCGCAGCACCCTCAGCGCCTCGAGGTCGGCATCAGGATCGTCGCTGCCCTTGTCGCCCCGGGTCGCCAGGAGGTACCGAACCGATGCGCCCTCGGCCACCCAGCGCGCGACCGTCCCCGCCGCTCCGAATTCGATGTCGTCGGGGTGAGCGGCGACGGCGAGGACGCGTTCGGGGGTGGGCAGCGCATCGTCGGGCATCGAGTGTGGCGATGCTAGCAGTCAGTCGAGCGTAAGGGTCCGGGCACCCCTGGGGTCGAGCAGCTCGGCGACATGACGGTGGCAGGTGAAGTAAAGGACCTGGTGACGGGTGGCGAGGTCGTCGATCGCCGCGGCCGCCCGCGAGGCCCGGTCGATGTCGAAGTTGACGAGGATGTCGTCCATCACCACCGGGAGCGGCTCGGCGCTCCGGGCGAATTCCTCGATCAGTCCGAAGCGGAGCGCAAGGTAGAGCTGCTCGGCCGTGCCGCGCGACAGCTCGTCGCTCGCCAGCGCCTGGCCACCTTCGGTCTCCACGCGCACATCGCCGTCGCCGGGAGGGGCGACGACCCGCGCGTACCGTCCACCGGTGATGCGCTCGAAGTGCTGGCTCGCGGCACGCACCACGTCCGGCTGCCGCTCCCGCTCGTAGCGCGACCTCGTTTCGGACAGCAGGCGCAGGGCCAGCGCGCGGACCGACCACTCGCGCGCCAGCACCGCGGCCCTGCCCTCCAATGCGGCCAGCTCCTGGCGTCGCGCGCCGAGCTCGTCCGCCCGCTCGAGCCCTGCGATCCGCGCATCGAGCGCACCGATCAGGTTCAGGACGTCGCGCTCCTCCCCCTCGAGCCGCTCCACCTGCTCGCGGGCGTCCGCCAGGGCGGCCTCGAGCTCGGCGGGGTCGGCGCCGAGCGCGTCGCCGACGAGTGCGTCGACCGCGTCCGCGCCACCGGCCATGCCGGCGAGGGTGGCTCGCAGCTCACGGTGGCGGGCCCTGGTCGCGCGTCGTGCGGTGGCCTCACGCTCGCGTCGGCGCAGCGACTCGACGTCCGGGCAGCCTGCGTTCGCGAGCGCCGCGCGAAGCGCCTCCTCGCGCTGGCCCAGGGTCGCCACGAGTGTCTCGCGACGGGTTCCCAGGCGCTCGATGGCGGCGTCGAGCTCGCGGGTTCGGCGCTCCGCCTCGCGAGCCGCCTCCAGCCGCTCGGCGGCGCCGACCACGAAGGCGTCGCGCGCCGCGGCGTCGCGCGGCGCAGTCGCGCCGAGCCGCCGCGCGAGATCGTCGACCCGTTCGGCGTAGGCGCGGTCCTCGGCATCGAGGGTGGCCAGGCGGCGGCGGTGCTCGTCTCGCTCGGCCGCGGCCCTGCGCCCCACCCCCGCCGCGGCGAGGATCTGGCGCGCGACCTCGGGCGAGATGCCCTCGGGCAGTCCGGCGTCGTGCAGCCATTCCGCCCAGGCGGCCTCCGCCTCGCCCAGCGAGGTCCGCGCGTGGCTCAGCGCCCGCTGGGCGGCCTCGAGCTCCCGGCGGCGCGCCTCCAGCGTGATCCGGTGCTCGGCCGCGACGCTCGCGCGAGCCTGCAGGGCGGCAAGATCGGCGGCGCGGCGGCGCACGGTCCCGTCATCGGCGTCGGGCGGCAGGCCGACCCGCTCGAGGAGGCTGCGTCGCTCCGCATCGATGGCCGCCAGGTCGCCGGGGCCCGACGCGGGCATGGCGCGCGTCAGCCCCAGCCAGGCGACGCCCCCGATCAGCCCTCCGAGGGCCGCACCGGCGAGGGGCTGTCCGGCGACCGTGCCGGCGAACAGGATGATCGCGAACAGCGCGACCGCGGCAGCCGGCGGGAGCCACGCCGGTGGACCGCTCGCTGCCCGGGACTCGGCCACGGCGCGGCGCAGCCGGAGGGCGTCGAGGAGGTCGAGGGCCGCGAGGCGGTCCCCGAGATCATCGCCGGCACTGTCGGCCGCCGCGGCATCCAGGTCGCGCACGCCCACGTCATCGGAGAGTCCTCGCACCCGGCGCTCCGCCTCGAAGACCACCTCGCGCGCGGCCGCCAGGCGTCGCTCCAGGACACGAGTTCCCTCCACCGCGGCGATCGAGTCGTCGAGGGCGAGGAGCCGAGCCTCCTCGGGCATCCCGGAGCGGATGAGCTGCTCGTCGACGGCGTGGGCGTGACGGGCAAGTGCCGCGGCCAGCTCCTGGCGGCGGCCGGTGATTCCGGCGCGTGCGGCCCGCTCGTCACGGGCGGCCACGATCGCGTCAGCGGCCTCCAGCACGGCGGTCTCGGGCGCGAGGTTCCGGCGGTCGGCGTGGGCCGCGGAGCGCTCGAGGTCGAGTGCCGACACCGACTCGCGAGCCTCGTCGACCGCGGCGAGGTGCCGCTCGACCACCGCCACGGCATCGACCGGCAGGGCGTCCAGCGACGGATCCCCGGCATCGAGCTCCTCGGCGAGCAGCGCCGCCTCGGCGGCCGGTGCCCTGGCCTCCAGGAGCCGGGCGAGGCGCGCCTCGCGCTCGCGCTCCCCCCGCACCGACTCGCGCAGGGAGATCGCCCGGACCCGGTGCTCCTCCCGCTCGGCGTGTGCCTCGGCGTGTTCCCGCGGCTGCCGGGCGAGGTCGGCGACCTCGGCCCGGAGTGACTCGATCCGGACCAGGAGCTGGTTGAGCGGCCGCTCACGGCCGCGTGGCAGGAACGTCTCGTCCATCTGCTGGCGGAGCCGCCGCTCCAGGTCGATCGCGCTCGTGCCACCGAGCCCCGCTCCGGCCCCGTAGATGCGGCCGCGGACACCGTCGGCCGAGAGGCTGCTGAACGTCTGGAGCTCGCCGAGCCCGAAGGCGAAGATGTTCGTGAACAGGTCCCGATCGGCGCCGTGGAGCAGCCGGTCGAGCGTCTCCTGCCCGCCCTGGTTCCCATTCGGCGCCCGCACCACCAGCGTGCCGGGACCGCCGCGCTCGCCGTGGCGCTCGACCGTCCACGTCTCGCCCCGGCGCGAGCGGAGCACGAGCCGACCGCCGCGGCGCCCACCGGCCAGCGCGGGGTACCAGGTGCGCCCGTCGCGGGTCGCCCCGAAGCCGAACAGCAGGGCCCGCAGGGCGTTCAGCAGGGTCGTCTTGCCGGCCTCGTTGGCACCGAGCAGCACGGTCATGCCCTCGCCGAAGGCCCACGACGCGTCGTGGAACCGCCCGAACCCATCGATCTCGAGCCGTTCGATGCGCATCAGCGCTCGTCCTCGGCGGCGAGCAGGAGATCCGCCCCAAGCGCCTCCGCCTCGTCGAGCAGCTCCCCGAAGAGCTCCGCCTCCGACGGCCGAACGCCACCCAGCAGGCGCCGGCCCCGGGTCGACTCCTCGAACAGCGGTGCGACCGTCTCCCGAAGCGCCCCCATCCAGCGTTCGTGCTCGTCGGGGTCGGTCGTGCGCCCGGCGCGACGGGCAGCGGCAGCCGTCCGCAGAAAGTCGCCGATGAAATCTGCCGCGCCCCGCCGGGCATCGAGGTCGACCTCGGGCCGCGTCGCGTCGCGAATCGACTCGACCCAGGCGAACGGCGGCGCGCCGACCGTCTCCTCGTTCAGAAGCTGCCGCAGGTCCTCGACGTATCCGGTCCGCCGGACGGTGGCGTGCATCGCTCCTCGGCCGGTGAGCCGCAGACGCACGATGAGCGAGCGCCCGTCGGCGGCGTCCATGGCCCGGCCGACGGTCTCGCGACACGCCCGCCCGAGCGACTCGTCGTCGGCGATCCCGTCGATGGCGACCTCGGCCGGCTGCCAGCGCACGACGTCGGTGGCGACGAAGCGCGGTGACACGCGGCCGGCGGCGTCGACCTCGACCAGCCAGCAGCCCCGCTCCCCGAGCTCGCCCGGATCGCGGCCCTGGGGGATGCCGCAGTAGTAGGCGGGCGGATCGGCCAGGATCTGTCCCGGCTGATGGATGTGCCCGAGCGCCCAGTAGTCCATGCCGGCGGCTCGCAGGTCGTCGACCGAGCAGGGCGCGTAGTTGCCGTGGCCCGGACGGTCGCCGACGTTGGTGTGCAGCAGACCGATCGAGAACGCCGCGTCCGCCTCCCCCCGGAAGCCGGCGGCGTAGTTATCGGTCACCGCCGCTCGCGGATACGAGCGCCCGTGGACCCGGGCGATCTCGCGCCCCTCACGCACCACCGGCACGGCCTCGACCGCCGCGGTGCCGAAGCGGTGGACCAGGTCGGGGAACGCGAGCGACGGGGCCCAGGTCCGGCCGTCGAGTGGATCGTGGTTGCCATGGACGACGTAGCTGGCGATCCCCGCGGCCGCGAGCTCGGCGAGCCCGTCTCGGAACCGCGTCTGGCCCAGCAGGGTCGGGCTGGCGACCTCGAAGACGTCACCGGCCACGACCACGAAGTCGACGCGCTCGTCGAGCGCGGTGCGGACGACCGCGTGCCAGGCATCCGTCGTCGCGTTGCGGAGGACCGGCAGCACCTCGGGCGGCGCCTCCGAGCTCAGGCCTTCGACCGGACTGTCGAGGTGGAGGTCACCGGTGTGGAGGAAGCGAAATGGCTCGATGGACGACAAGGCCCGCCAAGCGTAGCCGATGGGCATGACAGCTCATCGGTCGCGAGGCGGGCCTCAGAACGCCAGCGGCGCCGTGTCGGCGGCGCCGTGTCGGGGTGTCAGACGGTGCGGCGTCCGCTCAGCAGCTGGAAGACCAGCACGATCGCGGCGATGACCAGCAGCAGCCAGATGAGGCCACCACCGATGTTGCCGATGAGGCCGAGCAGCCAGAGCACCAGCAGGATGACGATGATCGTCCAGAGCATCGGGTTCTCCTATTTCGGTTCCTATCCCTCCATGCGCGTCCACGCGGACGAGCACGTCGAGGATACGCACATAGCGTGCCAGTCGTGCGGCCGATCGCTCAGTCGGCGGCCGAGCGACGCTCGGCGATGACCTGGTAGACGAGCAGCACCGCCGCCACCAGCAGGAGCAGGTTGACCCACTGGCCGAGGCGCAGGATGACACCCGCCAGCCACAGGACGAGGGCGATGGCCGTCGCGACCCAGATCACGGGACGGGGTCCAGCAGCACCACGAAGGCCAGCACCGCCAGCACGACGAGCAGCATGATCGACGCGACCACGACGCTGGTGGCCAGCACCCGGTGCTCGCCGTTCATGCGGCCAGCACCTCGACCAGCTGCGCAGCGTGCTCCTCCGGCTTCACCTGTGGCAGGACGTGCTGGATCCGCCCATCGGCGCCGATCACGAAGGTCGTCCGTTCGACGCCCATGTACTCGCGCCCCGCGAACTTCTTTTGGACCCAGACGCCGTAGGCCTCGGCGAGCCGATGCCCCTCATCGGCGAGGAGCCGGTACGGCAGGTCGTACTTGGCGCGGAACTTCGCGTGGCTTCGCACGCTGTCAGGCGAGACGCCGAAGACGGGGACTCCCGTTTCGCTGACGCCCGACCAGCTGTCGCGCAAGCCGCACGCCTGCTTCGTGCAGCCCGGCGTGTCGTCCTTTGGATAGAAGTAGAGGACGTATCGCGATCCGGCCAAATCCGCGCTCGAGACGACGGTTCCGTCGTCGGTCTCGAGGCTGAAGTCCGGTGCCGGATCGCCGGCATCCAATCGGCTCATGGGTGGTGAGTCTAGTCGCTGGGCGAGCCCATCTCCTCGATCGCAATGAGCACCGGCGGCAGCTCGCGCGGTTGCATGCGATCGGCGAGCGCCTCGGCGACTGCCCCGATGGCGCCGTCCGGCGCGTCGGCAAGGTCGTGCTCGCGCGCGTCGAGGAGCTGGAACGCCGGCTCGTTGCCGCCGGCCCGCAGGACCTCGAGGAGAAGCCGGGACTCGTCGGGATGCGCCCACGCGTCGCCGCGGGCGTGTGCCAGCACCGCCGGGCGGTGCAGCATTGTCGCGAGGGCCAGCGCCGGCGTGTGGATCGCCTGCAGCCAGCCCGACAGGCGAAGCTCGAGCGGCGCCTCGCCGACCGCGACGCTGGCGGTCGGCTCCTGGCGCCGGGCGCGCTCCAGCAGCTCCTCCGACCAGCGGTCCAGGGCGGCGACCAGCGGGTGCTCGCGATCCGCGCCGGTCCGCTCGCGCTCTGCCACTCCGCGCCGCAACAGGTCGCGCCACGACCGCGCGCCGGGGCCGATCAGCCCCACGGCACCGATGGCAGGGTCGCCGATGGCGACGCTCAGCGCGATCGCGGCGCTCTCCCCGTGGCCAACGATGGCGGTTCGCCGCAGGTCGAGCTCGCGCCGCGAGCGCATGGCGCCGATCGCATCACGCGCGTCGTCGATGCGGGTGAACAGGTCGGTCGACGCCCAGTCGCCGTCCGACTCGCCGCAGCCGCGAGGGTCGAAGCGGAACGATGCCACGCCGCGCCGAGCCAGCGCGTCCGCCAGGCGCAACAGCAGACCCGACGGCTCGCTCGGTGACGCGGGCGCGAACCATGCCGGGTGCCTGACCCGATCGCAGGCGCCGTCGCGGTCGCGCGGCAGCCACGAGCCGAGGAGCAGGACCCACGGCATCCGGCCCTCTCCCTCCCGGTCGGGCAGGCGCAGCGTCCCGGCCAGGGACGCGTCGCCGGCGCGGAATCGGAGGTCCTCGGAGCGAGCCACGGGCCGATGGTACGCTCGACCGCCTGATGTCTCCCGCCGAGCCGGACTTCACGCCGCCGCCCGAGCCGGTGCCGTTCCGGCCCGACCCGCGCGTCGAGCTGCCATCCACGGCGGAGGCCATCGTGGTCGGCGGCGGCATGGTCGGGGCATCGGCCGCCTACCATCTGGCGCGTGCCGGTCTGCGGCCGCTGGTGATCGAGGCCAACGTGCCGGCGTGGGGCGCGTCCGGACGCAATGCCGGAATGGCGCTGACGGGGCTGGGCGGGCACTTCCCGCGGGTCACCGCGCTCGTCCGGGCCGCCGGCGGCCGCTCGATCCTCGACTACACGAGCCGGTCGCTGGACCTGCTCGAAGCGTGGGACGCGGAGCTGCCCGGCGGGATCGAGTGGGATCGCTCGGGATCGCTCGACCTCGCGCTCGACGAGGCGGAGGAGGCGCACGTCCGCAGCATGGCCGGTCTCCAGGCCGTGGAGGGGCTGGAGGTGAGCGTGGTCGGGCCAAACGAGCTGCGGGAGCTCGCCCCCGGACTCGCCGTCGAGGAGGTCCGGGTCGCGAAGTGGACGCCGAGCGACGCGAAGCTCAACCCGTTCCGCCTCTGCTACCGGCTCCTCGACGCGGTGCGGGAGCTGGGTGGCACCGTGATCACCGGGGTCCGGGTGGAGCGATTGCTGGCCCGCGGCGGCCGCGTGGCAGGGGTCGGCACCTCGCACGGAGAGGTGGCAGCCGGATCGGTCGTGTTGGCAACGAACGCCTGGACCCCCGCCCTCGCACCGCACCTCGCGGCCAACCTCGCGCCGATCCGCGAGACGGTGTGCGTGACCGAGATGCTCGACGTGCGCATCGGCGAGCCGGGCTTCGAGACGAACCAGTGCAACGAGTACTGGCGACAGATGCGAAGCGGCGAGGTGGTGATCGGGGGCTACGCGGCGGCCGACGACGGCATGGGCATCGGGCAATACTCGATCCGCGCTGGGCCCGAGGTGCCACCGTTGCTCGCGGGATTGCTGGCTCGCCTCCACCCGGCGCTGCGCGACGCGAGGATCGTGCGCTGCTGGGCGGGCCTGCTCGACTTCGCCTCGCTCGAGATGCCGATGGCCGGGCCGCTGCCGGCGGAGGACGGCACGCCGCTGCCCGGTGCGTTCGTGGCGGCCGGCCTGACCGGGCACGGGCACCCGTACGCGCCGATCCTGGGCCTGCTGGTGTCGGAGCTCATCGCCGGAGGCAGGGCCCGGACGCTGTCGCTGGCGCCGTTCGACCCGGGCCGCTACGTCGGCGGCGCGCATGCGCCCAGCTGGCTCGACCCGTTCCGGGGCCACTCGCCCGTCATCGGCTGACCCGGACCACACGACACTCCCGTCAGCCGAGCAGCGGCCTCCACGTTCCGAGCGCCAGGCTGACCCCGATCGCGGCTGCCGCGAGCGCAGCCGAGGCCGCGATCCATCCCCAGTCCGAGGCGCGCATCTGTTGGACGCGCGAGACCGTCCGGCACGATCGGGCGCCGAAGCCCCGCGCCTCCATCGCCTGTGCCATGCGCGTTCCACGCCGAATCGCTGCCACGAGCAGGGCGAGCATCTGCCCGGCGAAGAGGCGGGCCATCGCGACCGGCGAGCGCCCGGCCTCGACGCCGCGCGCGCGACGTGCCATGGCGATCGTCTGCCACTCCTGGGCGAGCAGCGGCAGCAGCCGGAGGGCGGCGAGCACACCGATCGCGAATCGGGGGGAGACGCGAAGCTGCTGGACGAGCGCATCGGCCACCTCCGTCGGCTGGCTGGTGGCGGTGGCCAGCAGGCCGGCGAGCGCGATCGCCAGCAGCCGCAGGCTCAGGCCCAGGCCGTCGAGCAGCGTGTCGAGCCCGATCCGGATCGGCCCCAGCTCCGCCACGATGCGGCCCGACTGCTCGGGGGCGAAGAGCACGTTGAAGACGCCGATCGAGACCGCCGCGAGCCCGACGAGCCAGGCACGGCCCACCAGCGCGCCGGGCCTGATTCCCGACCACGCGGCGAGGACGCCGGTCAGCACCACCAGCACGACCAGCGCGGTCACCCCGTCCAGGGATGCGAACAGCGCGAGCAGCAGGAGGAGGCCGGCGCCGAGCTTGGCGACCGGGTTGGCACGGGCGAGTGGCGCCCGCGCGTCGGGCACGATGGGGGTCAGCAGTCGCATCAGCCCGGGATTCCCAGCGACAGCGTCCGGTCGGCCAGGGCCTGGACGAACGGCAGGTCGTGGCTCACGACACAGATGCCGCGCCCCCCGTCGCGCAGCGCAGCGAGCAGATGGAGCAGCTCCGCCCAGGTGCGCCGGTCCTGGCCGAAGGTCGGCTCGTCGAGGACGAGCAGCGCGGGAGCCGTCGCGAGTGCCGTTGCCACCGAGAGGCGGCGCTGCTCGCCGCCCGACAGGGTGAACGGGTTGGCCTCGGCCAGGTGCGCCAGGTGCAGGCGGTCGAGCAGCTCGTCGGCACGACGTCGCGCCACCGGCTCCCCGATACCCGCTCGCAGCGGGCCCACCAGGAGCTCCTCGAGCACCGTGGACGCGAGGAACTGATGCTCCGGGTCCTGGAACACGGTGCCGATGTGACGGACGAGCTCGCGCGCCGGCCAGGCGGCGATCGGCTCGTGTCCGTGCCCCGGGGAGAGGGCCTCGGTGGCGAGGACGCGCCCGGCCCGCGGGACGAGGAGCCCGGCCAGCAGCAGCGCAAGGGTCGATTTGCCGCTTCCGTTCGGCCCGATGATGGCCAGCGCCTCGGACGAGCGCAGCTGGAGGTCGATGCCCGCGACCGCATCCGTCCCGGCGTCCGGGTACCGGAATCGGACCCCCTCCGCGAGGACGAGCGCGCCCGGCGTCCGGCGGTCGCGTCGCGACGGCGCTGCCGGCGGATGGTCGGGGACCCAGACTCCCGCGGCCGCCAGCTCCTGGCCCCGGGCCCGGAACACGGCACCGGGTGGACCGTCGGCGATCACGCCGCCGCCCGCCTCGAGGACGACGACCCGGTCCACCAGCCGGATCGCCTCGTCCACGCGGTGCTCGACCAGCACGAGCGTCGCGCCGCCCCGATCCAGCACCCGGTCGACCACCCGGCGCACCTCGGCGGCTCCCTCGGGATCGAGGTTGGCGGTCGGCTCGTCGAGCAGCAGCAGGCCGGGGCGCAGGGCCAGCGTCCCGGCCAGCGCAAGCCGCTGCTGCTCCCCACCCGACAGCGCATGCGTGGGTCGATCGCGGCCGTACGGGAACTCGACCGCGGCGAGGGCCGCGGCCACGCGCGGCCAGATGCCATCGGTCGGGACGCACCGGTTCTCGAGCCCGAACGCCACGTCGTCCCCGGCGCGCCCCATGACAATCTGCGACTCGGGATCCTGGAACAGCAACCCGGTCCGGTCGCGAGCCTCGCGCGGATCCCGGCCGTCGACGAGCAGCTCGCCCTCGGTCTCTGCCCCGCTCGTCCGGTCGATCAGTCCCGCGAGCGCGGTGAGCAGTGTCGACTTTCCGGCGCCGGACGGCCCGAGCAGCAGGACGCGCTGGCCGGGCTCCACCACGAGGTCCACACCGCGCAGGGCCCAGTCGCGTCGACCGGGATGCCGCAGCCCCCAACCGCGCGCCTCGATCCGGACCGGGGTGCCGGCCTCGTCCGCCATCCCGGCATTGTGCCGGGAGGCGGGCTCAGATCTCGCGCTGATCGCGCCCGACCGCGAAGTCCCGCAGGACGCCGGTCCCCACGAGCGCTCGCAGCAGGAGCCAGGCGCCGATGCCCGCCATGACCGCGCCGCTCAGAACGGTCGCAGCACCGTAGACCGCCTGGAAGCCGATGCCGACCTCGGGGTAGTAGAGGACGACGTCGTGGATCGCGGCCGCCACACCGGCCAGCGCGCCGGCGAGCATCGCGAACGGCAGGTTCCAGTTCCGGTACAGGCCGATGGCGAATCCCAGCTCGGCACCGCCTCCCTGGATGGCACCCGAGATGAGCGCGTCCGCCCCATACGGCGAGCCCAGCAGGACCGACACGGCGGCCGAGACCAGGCCACCGAAGAACGCGGCGCCCGGCCGCCGCACGATGAGGCCGACCAGCACGCCCGGCAGGAGCCAGACGCCGTACAGGAGCGCCTGGGCCGGCGGCAGGAAGGCGAACAGCGGATCGGTGGCGGCGTACAGCGCGTTCCAGGCCAGGAAGACGACGCCGAACGCGACGGCGACGACCGCCGCGACGACGATGTCGACGACGCGCCAGCCGGCTCCGTTCGAGGTGGTGATGGTCATGATCGGTTCACTCCTTCGATGATGGTTTCGACGACGAGGAGCGTCCCGCGCCCGAGCTGGACCGATGCGCCCGCCTCGAGGACCTCGTTGCTCAGGCCGCGCGAGCGGCCCATCGGCAGCGTGGCATCCTCGAGCGTCCACCGCAGCCCGACGGTGGTGATGCCCGTGACCTCGGCACCGATCGGGAGCAGGGTCACGAGCGACCCCGGCCCCGCGACGATGTCGAGTCGCCTGCCGTCACGGACGGCACGCGCCAGGCTCGTGCCCCTCGCGATCCGCAGCGGCGGACCGAGCACCGGGTCGGCCAGGAGCAGGACGTTGGCGAGCTCGTGGTCGAGCCGCTCGCCGCCGAGTGCGCCCAGCAGCATCACCTCGCTCGCTCCCGCATCGAGCGCTGCTTCGACGGCGAGCTCGGTATCGGACGCGTCCTTGTCGGCCGGGTACTGCGTGACCTCGGTGCCGCTCCGCCCCAATCGTTCGACCAGGAGGGGGTCGGCCGAGTCGAGGTCACCCACGAGCCGGTCGATCCGGCATCCCGCCCGTTCCAGGGCGGCAGCGCCGCCGTCGGCCGCGATGACGAGGTCGGCGCCGTCGAGATGGCGCAGGTCCCCGGGGACGAGATCGCCGGACGCGACCACCACGGCCCTCATCGGCTCAACGCTCCATGCACGTGATCGGGCGAAACGACGAGCGGCGCACCTGCGCGGAGCGAGTGGCTCCGGACATGGGTGCGCCGCGGTGCGAGCTGCGTCGACTTCCTTCGCCGGCATGACCCGGATCAGGTTCGAGGGTCTGCGGCCGCGTCGGCCGCACTCTCAGCGCGATGGCGCTCCCCTGTCGTCTCTTGAACTGTCTCGATCAGCCTAGCACGACCCCTATCATCGGTCGATGCACCCGAACGTCGAGCGCGTGGTCGGCGCCGCCCGCGCGGCAGGGCTCCAGATCAGCGTGGAACGCTTTCCGGAGGGAACCCGCACCGCGGAGGACGCCGCACGCGCCGTCGGATGCGAGGTCGCCCAGATCGTGAAGTCCCTCGTCTTCGTTGCCGACGACCGTCCGGTCCTGGCCCTCGTCTCGGGGGCGAACCGGCTCGACCCCGCACGCCTGGCGCGCGTCCTCGCGGCGACGGTCGCCCGACGGGCGGACGGTGACGAGGCACGACGGGCAACCGGCTTCGCGATCGGTGGCGTGCCGCCCTTCGGACACGCCACGCCACTCCCGGTCGTGGTGGACCGTGACCTGCTGGCGCACCGCCGGGTCTGGGCCGCGGCCGGGCTGCCCGACGCGGTCTTCGGCATCGGTCCCGACGAGCTCGTGCGGGTCAGCGCAGGACGGATCGCCGACATCGCCGCTGCCGCACCGGGCTGAGCGCCCGCTATCCTTCGGCGCCATGCCCTTCGTCGTCGGCGTCCTGCTGCTCGTCGCGCTTGCCGGCGCCCTGATGGTGGCCGGCGGCATGCTGCTGCTGCGTGCCGTCGGTGCACGGCCCGGACTGGCGCGCCGTCTTGCCGGGCCGCCGGAGGTCAAGGTCGGCCGCGTGATGGACGACGAGACGCTCGAGGGACGGACGGTGCGCGTGCGCGGACGAATACGATGCCGCGATCCCCTGCACGTCGGTGGCGGTGAACGGCTCGTGGCCTACCACCGCGACGTCGAGGTCCGAATCGGCCGAAGGTGGCGCACCGTTGAGCGCCTGCGGGAAACCCGCTCGTTCGAGCTGTGGGACCACGATGGCTCGATCACGCTCGATCCGGCCGGCGCCGCCGAGCCGCTCCTCGTCATCCCCAAGGTCTGGCGCGGCACGCCGGCCGAGCTGGAGGAGCCGCATGCCTCGGCCG
>JAHWJN010000039.1 GCA_019348395.1 Chloroflexota bacterium | reverse complement strand
GTTGCGGGGTGAAGCAGTGAGGGCACTGCGTGCTCGTTCGCTGGCGCTGCTCGCATCGGTCGAGCGTGAGGCATCGCGCTACCCGGACGTCTTCGCCACCTTCACTCGCGTTCGGCGCCGCCTGGAGGCCGATGAGCGCTTAGCCGCCCGACGACTCCGCGAGGAGCCGGCGCACCGCCCGCGTCAGCTGGTCGATTCCAAACGGCTTCGGTAGGACCGCGACGGCGCGCTGCTCCTGGAGCTGTGCCTCGAGTGCGTGGAGCGCCGGCAGATCGGCGCTGCACAGCAGCACGGCAAGCGCCTCGAACGCCGGACGGCGGCGCATCTCCTGCGCCACGTCCCACCCGTGCAGCTGGTTCCCTTCCATCCGCAGGTCCACGATCAGCACCTCGGGGCGCGACGTCCGGATGTGATCCAGCACATCGGCTCGATCCCCGTCGATGGTCGTGGCCTCGAAGCCCTCGGTCTGGAGCACCTCGCCCATCAGCTCGAGGAACTCGGGGTCGTCGTTCACCACCGTGACACGCGTCACACAGGCCCCTCCGTACGCCCGTAGGGGCATAGCGTATCGCGGACGGGCAAGTTGCTTATGACCTTCGCCTCCGCGACCCGCGGATCGGTCACTCCAGGCGGCGCCGCAGCTCCTCGTTGACGAGCTTCGCGTCGGCGCGACCGGCGGTGCGCTTCATCACCTGCCCCACGAAGAAGCCAAACAGCTTGGCGTTGCCTCCCCGGTACTGCTCGACCTGGGGAGCGTGCTCTGCGAGGACGGCGTCGATCTCCGCGCGGATGGCTCCCGTGTCCGACACCTGCCCCATCCCCTCGCGCTCGATCACCGCGCGAGGCGACTCGCCGCTCTCGAAGGTGGCGGCGAGCACCGCCTTGGCGTTCGTCTGCGACACCCTGCCGCCGTCGACCTCGCCGATGAGCTCGGCCAGGCCATCGGGGCGGAGCGCGACCGCATCGGCCCGCAGACCCTCCGATGCGTGCCGGTTCAGCAGCCGGCTGAACTCGCCCGTGACCCAGTTGGCGGCGCGTTTCGGCTCGATGCCGGCCGCGACGACCTGGTCGTAGTACGTGGCGAGCGCGTGGTCGGAGGTCAGCACGCCCGCGTCGTAGGCCGACAGGCCCAGCTCTTCGACATATCGAGCCCGACGCTGGACCGGCAGCTCGGGCAGCTGCGCACGCAGCTCCGCAACCCATGCCTCGGACGGCCGGAGCGGCGGAAGGTCCGGCTCGGGGAAGTAGCGGTAGTCGTTCGCCTCTTCCTTCGAGCGCTGGACGATGGTCCGACCGGCTTCCTCGTCCCAGCCTCGGGTCTCCTGCACCAGGGTCTCGCCGCGACCGAGCGCCTCGACATGGCGGTCGACCTCGTACTCGAGGGCGCGCTCGAGCGATCGGAAGCTGTTGAGGTTCTTGACCTCGACCTTGGTGCCGAAGGCCGCCTGGCCCACGGGGCGGACGCTGACGTTGCCCTCGATCCGCATTGAGCCCCCGTCCATGTCCGCGTGGCTCGCGCCGATGGCACGCAGCAGCTCGCGCAGCGACTCCCCGTACGCGCGCGCCTGCGCCGGCGAACGCAGGTCCGGCTCGGTGACGATCTCCATGAGCGGCACGCCCGCCCGGTTGAAGTCGACGACGCTGTAGCCGCGACCGGCGTGCTGCATCCGTGCCGTGTCCTCCTCCAGGTGCGCGCGGGTGATGCCGATGGTGACCTCACCGTCCTCACCCGGCACCGGGACAACCAGGCGGCCGTTGCTCGCCAGCGGCAGAGCGTACTGGCTGATCTGGTAGCCCTTCGGCAGGTCGGGATAGAAGTAGTTCTTGCGCTCGAAGCGCACCGCATCGGTCTCGACGTGGCAGTTCAGGGCCAGGCCGGTGAGCATGACCAGCTCCACCGCGCGGCGATTGATGACCGGCAGCGTCCCCGGCATGCCGAGGCAGACCGGGCAGACGCGGGTGTTCGGCTCGTCCGTGCCATCCGGGGGCGGGGTCGTGGGGCACGAGCAGAACATCTTCGACTCCGTCCGCAGCTGGGCATGGACCTCGATGCCGATGACCGTCTCGTACTCGGTGCGCGTGCTGACCACCATGCGGCCGATTGTACCGATGACGCCGTCGAAGCCGGCCGGCTCGCCGCCGTGGCCCTGCTCTCCCGGTTCCGGCGTCTGCCCGATACATGAGGCACCGCGACGCAGAGGCGCCGCGATGGCGCTGTTTCAACCGATAGATCGGGCGTGCATGCACCCGAGGCGTCGATCGGGCCGGTTCCGGCGCCTGCGTGCCCGTTAGATGGGGCAAATTGCGCCGGCCGACCTCGCCGGGCGATCCCGTGCCCGATATATCGGCGGCGGTCCGTCATTCGAGGAGTTGCGCCAGGGTGCAACCCCGGACGGGCGGGCGGCTCCTCATGTGGGATTGGTGCACGGGGAGCAACCGGAGCTGGAGCGGTATGCTGCGGGGCATGAAGATCGGCGAATGGGACAACGTCGGACGGGCCCGCGGCCTCGTGCAGCGACAGCTGGGCGAGCTCGGGGCAGCCGAATATGCCGCCCACGTCACGGTCAACCCGGACAATGGCCGGCTCCGCATCTTCGTCGCCACCGACGCAGGCCTGCTCGACTACCAGTACGCCCCCGCGGGCGCCGATCCAAAGGGCACATGGATCCTGCGCGGCCAGCTCGTGCGCTGGTCGTCGGTCCGTGGCCTGCGCCTCCAGACCGATGCGCAGCAGGACGACGGCAGCGACGATGTGAAGGCCGTCTGGCGGCTGGTGGCGGAGGACCCCAAGATGGAGCTGACTGTCACGAGCGACGACGGTGAGAAGGCCATCGAGGCGGTGGCCGGCTTCGCGCGCACCTGCATCCAGCACGCGGGCTGAGCCTGCGATCGCGGGGCAGCGATCAGGCTGACGCAGTCAGGTAGATCGTCCCGAACGGAATGCGGAACCCGCCGTCGGGTTCGCGCGGGGTGATGGCCAGCATGGCGTCGCACAGCGAGCGGTGCTGCTCCGGCGTGAAGTGCGCGGTCGCCCCCCCTCGTGGCCCGATCCGGTACCAGGTGCGGAACGCCGCCTCGTCGGGCAACCGGATGGCGGTGGTCCCATCGGCCTCCACCGCGACGTCGAACCAGCCGGCCTCGCTCCCAATGTCGCCCAGCGCATCGGTTGACGGGTATCTGCCGCTGACCTCGAGGCCGTGCTCCTCGTAGATCGATCGGTAGAGTGCCTGCGGCGTGAGGTCGTCCGGCCCGGGCACGGACAGGCTGAGCCGGCCGCCGGGACGCACCACCCGCCGCCACTCGCGCAGCACCGCGCCCTGGTCATCGGCGAAGAGGAGGGCGTGGACCGACAGCGCGGCGTCGAACGAGGCGTCGGCGAAGGGGAGATCGGCGAAGTCGTGGTTCACGAAGGTGACGCCGTCGACCTCAACCCGGGCGATGGCGAGCATCCCCTCCGCCGCGTCCAGCCCGACGACACGTCGCCCATCGCCGCGTGCCATGGCGGCAGCGGTGCCCGTGCCCGTCCCGATGTCCAGCACGTCCTCGTTCGGGCGCAGCCGAGCGCGCCGCACGACCTCGGCGGCCATCGGACGGAGCGAGGGCGCCATGGTCGCCGCGTATCCGGCGGCGGACGCGCTGAAGTGTCGCGCCGGGCCGCTCACCTCGCCGGTCGCCACGGACGTCCCCTCAGGCGGCGCGATGCCGCTCGACGAATCGCTCGATGCGATCCATGGCCTCGACGATCTGCTCGTACGCGGTCGCGTAGCAGACCCGGACGTGGCCGGCACCCGACGGTCCGAAGGCGGTACCCGGCACGACCCCGACGCGCTTCTCGTCCAACAGCCGCTCGGCGAAGGCCGTCTCGTCGAGGCCGGTCGCATCGGTCACCCGCGGGAAGCAGTAGAAGGCACCCATCGGCTCGAAGCAGGACAGGCCGATGGCGTTGAAGCGATCGGTCATGTACCGGCGTCGACGGTCGTACTCGGCGCGCATCTCCTGCAGCGCGGGCTCGCCGTTGCGCAGCGCCTCGATGGCGGCGAACTGTGCGGGTGTCGGGGCGCACATGATCCCGTACTGGTGGACCTTGGCGATACCCGCCATCAGCTCCGCCGGAGCGGCCACGTAGCCGATGCGCCAGCCGGTCATCGCGTAGCTCTTGCTGAATCCGCCGAGGAGGACGGTCCGGTCGCGCATGCCCGGCAGCGAGCTGAAGGCGGTGTGGGCGTGCTCGCCGTAGACGAGGCGATCGTAGATCTCATCCGTAAAGACGAGCAGGTCGTGTGCCTCGGCGACCCGGGCGATCGCGGCGAGCTCGTCATGATCCAGCACGGCCCCCGTCGGGTTGTTCGGGTAGCCCAGGAAGATCGCCTTGGTCAGTGGCGTGACCGCCGCCTCGATCATCGCCGCGGTGACGCGGAAGTCAGTCGCATCGGTGGTGCTGACCGCCACCGGAACGCCCCCCGCGAGGTCGATGCACGGCGCATACGCGACGAAGCACGGCTCGTGGTAGATCACCTCGTCGCCGGGGTTGACCGTGGCCCGCAGCGCGGCGTCGACGCCCTCCGAGGCGCCGACGGTGATGATCAGCTCGGTGCGCGCGTCGTACGCCACCCCGTATCGGTCCTGGAGGTTCTGCGCGATCAGCTCGCGCAGCTCGAGCATGCCGCCGTTGGCGGTGTAGTGCGTCTCCCCCGCCTCCAGGCTCGCGATGGCCGCCCGGGTGATGTGGTCGGGCGTCGTGAAGTCCGGCTCGCCGATGGTGAGGCTGATGACGTCCTTCATCTCGGCCAGCATGTCGAAGAAGCGGCGGATGCCCGAGGGCGGGATCGCCCGAACGGTGTCGTTGAGGAAGTCCGCCGGGGCGCGACGGGTCGGCGCGGGCTGGCTGGTCACGGCGCCCAGTCTAGCGGCCGAGGTGACCGCCGGTTCAGGGCGATCGGGTCACGGACGGCGGAAGGTCTTCTCCCCCGCCTCGATGCGGACGTCCAGGCGGTTCGCCGGCCAGGGCAGCGGACAGGTCGCGTACGGGCTGAAGACGCACGGCGGGTTATAGGCACGGTTGAAGTCCACCACCACGCCCCCCTCACCGTCGGGCGGGCCCGTGTAGAGAAAGCGGCCGCCGGCGTAGGTCTCGATGCCGTTCGTCGCGTCACCGAAGATCAGCCACAGCTCACCACCCGGACCACCCGGCATGGCCTGGAGCCGATGCTGCCTGTCGCCGACCCGGAAGACGACGTCTCCCGGCGACGCCTCCTCGTAGCCGGGACCCAGGACGTCCGGCACGTGCAGCGTGCGATCCGGCGTGGCCTCGAACGCGGCGGCCAGGCGCCAGGCCGGGTCCACCGGCCAGTGGTCGATCCCGGTGAAGTCGCGGCGCAGCGGCGCGTCGAGGTCCCACGTGCGGACGCCGAGCCGGTCGCCGCGCCGGATCACGATCAGCCGCAGCCCGTCGAGCTCCAGCAGCGTCGGTTCGGAGGCCCCCTCGTGGTCGTCGGCGATCCGGAGGCCGTCGGCGGGGGCGTTCTCATGCCGGAAGTCGCCGGCCGCGACCACGCCGTCCCCGGACAGGGTCAGGGTGCCGGCATGCCGCGGACCGGCCGGCAGGACGACGTCGTTGTCGCGTGCCGAACCTACGCGGTTTGCGCCGAGGCGCAGCCAGGCGAGTCCCGCCAGCGTGAGCCAGCCCTGGTCGCGCCTGAGAGCCTCGTAGCGATCCTCGCGCCATGCCTCCACCTCGGCGCGGTGGGCGGCGGGATCGATCATCCGGCGGCGGGCAGGAAGATGAGCCACGGCGCGGTACCGGGGCCGACCCGAACGTAGGTGGCCGGACCCATGTCGACCGGGTTGTGCGTCGCACGCCGTCCCACCGCCGTCGTCCCGTCGAGGGCCACGGCCACGGGTCCCTCGCCGCGTCGATCCAGGGCCGTGGCGGCGTAGCCCTCACCGGCCGGCTGGGCTAGCACGAGCTCGCTGCGACCGAGCGCCATCCGCCGGCACCGGGCGCCGATGATCTCGTCCGTCCCCGCGTCGTGCCAGTCGGCACCGAGCCCCGGCTCGAGATCGGCCTCGGCGCGGTGGAGGTCGGCGGTGACGAGCACGAGGCCGCGGGGCGCCTCCGTCCAATCGTCGACCGGCCGCGGGAAGAGACCGTGGCGGCCGTCCTCGGGATCGGGGACGTCCAGCATCTGGACCGGCGCCGCGCGAATCCCCCACCAGCGGATGCGCGACTCGTTTCCGGGTTCGGCGTAGAGCCATTGCGGGAAGAGCTGGGCGCCACCCTCGCGAAGGATGCGGTTGAGGGCCCCCTGGTCGGGCACCTCGATCCGGACATGGCTGATCTCGGGCATCCGTCTGAGTCTACCGCTCGCGGCGCCTGGTGCCCCCGATGTGGTCCCGGCCGGCGACTCGCGGGACGAGCCATGCGTTCGGCGAGCGGCTGTTCCGAGGGGACTCCAGCCCGCTTCCGCTCGCCGGACGAGCCGGATGCCGTCCAAGCCGATCTCGGGCGTCCGTCGACTCGCGCCACGGGCCTACCGAGCGCGGAGCGCAGCTCCGGTGGCGAACTGTTCGCCCCGCGAGCCAATCTCCGGTGGAGCGCGCCACCAAGCGGGCGTCAGGCGCTAACTGGCTCGCCCCCCGAACGGGCCGTCGGCGGCCGCAGCTCAGCGAACCCGGCCGCGCGCTCGTAGGCATCGGCCACGCGCAGGATGGTGGCCTCGTCGAAGGCCCTGCCGATGACCTGCAGGCCCACCGGCAGCCCCTCCGACAGTCCGCACGGGACGCTGATGCCCGGCAGTCCGGCGATGTTCACCGGCAGCGTGCAGGCATCGTTCAGGTACATCGCCAGCGGGTCGTCCATCTTGGCGCCGATTTTGAACGCGACATTCGGCGAGGTCGGCGCCAGGAGCGCGTCGACATCGGCGAGGACGGCGTCGAACTCGTCCTTGATCAGCGTCCGGACCTGCTGCGCCTTGACGTAGTAGGCGTCGTAGTAGCCGGCCGAGAGCGCATAGGTCCCGAGCATGATCCGGCGCTTGACCTCGTCACCGAACCCGGAGCCGCGGGTGCGCTCGTAGTTCTCCCAGAGCTCCCCGGCGCCGGCGGAGACGCCGTAACGCACGCCGTCGTAGCGGGCCAGGTTCGCCGATGCCTCGGCCGGGGCGATGATGTAGTACGTCGCCAGGCCCCTGTCGGTGGAGGGCAGCGAGACCTCGACGATCTCGGCCCCAAGCTCGCGCAGCACATCGATGGCGGCGCGCACGGCGGACTCGACTCCGGGCTCCATGCCCGCCACGAAGAACTCGCGCGGGACCCCGATCCGCAGACCCCTGACCTCGCCGGTGAGCGCCGCGGCGTAGTCCGGGACGGGCGTGTCCACACTGGTCGAGTCGCGCGGGTCGTAGCCCGCCAGCGCTCCCAGCACCAGGGCCGCATCGCGGACGGTGCGGGTGAACGGCCCGGCCTGGTCCAGGCTCGAGGCGAAGGCGACCATGCCGAACCGGCTGACCCGGCCGTAGGTCGGCTTGAGCCCCACGGTCCCGGTCAGCGAGGCCGGCTGGCGGATGGAGCCGCCGGTGTCGGTTCCGAGCGCGAAGTACGCCTGGCCGCCCGCCACCGCCGCCGACGAGCCGCCGGAGCTGCCACCGGGAACGGTCGACTCGTCCCAGGGATTGCGCACCGGCCCGTACGCGCTGTTCTCGTTGGAGGAGCCCATCGCGAACTCGTCGCAGTTGGTCTTGCCGAGCAGGATCGCCCCCGCGCGCTCGAACGCCTCCTGTGCCGCAGACGCATAGGGAGACCGATACCCCTCCAGGATGAGGGAGCCGGCCGTGGTCGGCAGGCCGCCCGGCAGCTCGCCGCCATCCCAGTCGACCGCCCGCGTCACGAAGATGTCCTTGAGCGCGTACGGGATCCCGAGCAGCGGCCGGTCGCTCCCCTCGCCGCGTGCCAGGGCGGCATCGGCCTCGTCGGCGGCTCGGCGAGCCGCATCGGCGTCCAGGGCCAGGAAGGTGTTCAGCCGCTCCGCGTCGCGATCGATGCGAGCCAGGCAGGCATCGGTCAGGGCACGGGCCGTGGTCTGCCGGTCGCGCAGTGCCCGGGCGACCTCGGTGATCGAGCGATCGGCGAGCGGCAGGTCGCTCACCGGCCCTCCTCCAGCACGGTGGGGACGCGAAGGAATGGGTCATCGCGGAGAGGGGCGTTGGCGAGCGTGACGTCGCGGGGCATCGGTCCGGTGGCGACGTCGTCGCGCATGACGTTCTCGAGCTGGATGACGCTGGCCGTGGGACCGACGTGGCTCGTGTCGACGTCGCGCAGCGTCTCGATCGCCTCCAGGATGCGCGACAGCTGCGTTTGCATGCGGTCGAGCTCCTCGTCGGTCAGGTGCAGACGGGCGAGATGGGCGACGTGCTCGACGTCGGCACGGGTGATGGCCATGCGCCGATGGTAGCGCGCGTGGCAGCATGGCGGTGATGAGCGTTCAGCGGCACCCGATCCCCGGCGGCGTCCTCGAGTGGTACCGCATGGACGGCGGCGACGGCACCCCGCTGGTCGTGCTCGGCGGCGTGGAGACCGGGATGCGCCCGCTGGCCGGGACCGAGAGCGTCCTGGAGCGCCGGTGGCGGAGGCGCACGGTGGCGCGCCCGGTCACCGTCCTGGGCCGCCCGATCCCCGACGACCCCGCCGACGCGGAGCGGATCATGCATCCACGGGTCATCGCCGACGCCGTGGCAACCACGCTGAGAACCCTCGAGGTGGGCCCGGCGGCCATCGAGGCCGAGTCCGGCGGCGGGCGAATCAGCCTGTGGCTCACCGTCGACCACCCCGACCTGGTCGATCGGCTCGTGCTGGCCGCAGTCGCGTCCGAGTCCCCAGCCGACTCCCCCATGGCCGAGCGCATGCGCCGATGGATCGAGGTCAGCGAGGCCGGCGACTGGGGCACCTTCTTCGCCAGCATGGCGAAGTCGATGAACCCCGGACCGGCACAGGAGACCGGGTCGTTCGCCGCGGCGGCGCGTCTTCAGCCGAAGCCGGCGACGCCGGAACGGTTCATCGGCGAGCTCAAGGCGACGCTCGACCCCAGCTCCTTCGTGACCGATCGGCTCGCCGAGATCGGCGTCCCGACCCTCGTGCTCGCGGGCGAGCAGGACCAGGTCGTGCCCCTGCCGTCGACGCAGCTGGTGGCGGAGCGCATCCGGGGCGCGCATCTCATCACCGATCCCGAGTCCGGGCACACCGTGCGCAGCTCCTTCCGTGGCTACGACGACATCGTGGAACAGTTCCTCGCGGAGGGCGACTGAGCCCGTGCCAGGGTCGCTGCGCCTCGACGCGTCGCTCGGCTTCGAGACGCCACTCGCCGACGTGGCGGGCATCGCTCGCGATGCGGAGTCCGCCGGCGTGGCGGCGCTGTGGACGGCCGAGACGAGCCACGACCCGTTCCTCCCGCTGGCGCTCGCTGCCGAGCACACCGCACGGCTCGAGCTCGGAACCGCGATCGCCGTGGCCTTCGCCCGGTCCCCGCTCGTCACCGCCTCGACGGCATGGGACCTGGCGCGCCAGTCGCGCGGTCGCTTCCTGCTGGGCCTGGGCTCGCAGGTTCGGGCCCACGTCGAGCGTCGCTTCGGCATGAGCTGGACCGGGCGGCCGGTGGCCCAGATGCGGGAGTACGTCGCGAGCTCCGGCGCCACCGTCCTCAGATCG
>JAHWJN010000038.1 GCA_019348395.1 Chloroflexota bacterium | reverse complement strand
AGGTCGGCAGCCGGACGACGAGGCGGGCCAGGCGCAGGTAGCGCCAGCGGTTGGACAGGTTCACGCAGTGCTCCAGGACCGGGGGCGGCGGGACGCGCATGATAGCAGAGCGGAGCGTCCCATCCGATTTGACATTAGAACATTCGTTCTGCTACGGTGCTGGGCAATACGCACGCCCAGGCGGAGGAGTTTTCTTGACCAGACACGACGTGGAGCGACGGCAGCGCATCCTCGACTGCATCGTCAGCACCGTCGAGGAGCGAGGCTACCCGCCATCGGTCCGCGAGATCGCCAACGCCGTTGGCCTCGCTTCGACCAGCGCGGTGCACCACCACCTCCTGGCGCTCGAGAAGGACGGCCTCCTGGAGCGGGGCGGAAAGTTCTCGCGCGCGCTGCGCGTGACCGCGCCGGCGAACGAGCGCACCTCGCGCGCCGCCGATTCCTCCAAGGTCACTCCCTTCCGCATGCCGGTCGAGCGCGACACCCTGTCGCTGCCGGTCATGGGCGAGATCGCCGCGGGCCAGCCGATCGAGGCATACGAGGAGGCCGCGGAGACACTCGAGGTTCCGCGCTCCATGGACGCGCGCGAGGATTCGTACGTCCTGCGCGTCCGAGGCCGAAGCATGATCGACGCGCTGATCGACGACGGCGACTTCGTCATCGTCCAGCCCCAGGCGACGGCGCGCGACGGCGACATCGTGGTCGCGCTGCTGGAGGACAACGGCGTCACCCTGAAGCGGTTCTTCCGCGAGAAGGATCGGATCCGCCTCCAGCCCGCGAACGCCGAGATGGAGCCGATCTACGCCACCGACGTCCAGATCCAGGGCAAGGTCGTCGGAGTCATCCGCCGCCTCTCCTGACCGACCGATGGCGGCCCGACCCGATTCACGGGGGCCGCTGACGGCGCGTCAGCTCAAGGCATGACGCAGCGGACGATCGTCCACGCCGACCTCGACGCGTTCTACGCCAGCGTGGAGGTGCTCGATGATCCGTCGCTGCGACGGAAGCCGGTGATCGTCGGCGGCGCGAAGGGGGAGCGCGGGGTGGTCAGCGCGGCGTCGTACGAGGCACGCCGCTACGGCGTCCACTCGGCCATGCCGCTCCAGACCGCCGCGCGACGCTGCCCGCACGGTGTCTTCCTGCCCGGCCGACCCGAGCGCTATCGCGAGCTGTCGGAACGGGTGATGGCGATCTTCGCCGACTACACCCCGCTGGTGGAGCCGATCAGCCTGGACGAGGCGTTTCTCGATGTCAGCGGCTCGGCCGCGGCGTTCGGCGACGGAGCAACGATCGCGGGCCGCATCAAGCAACGGGTACGTGCCGAGATCGGCCTGGTCGTCTCGGTCGGCGTCGCGACGAACAAGCTCTGCGCGAAGGTCGCCTCGGACCTGCGAAAGCCCGACGCGCTCGTCGTGGTCCCGCCCGGGCACGAACGTGCCTTCCTCGCGCCACTGCCGATCCGCCGCCTGTGGGGCGTCGGTCCGCAGGCACAGGCGGCGCTGACCGACTACGGCGTGACCACCATCGGGCAGCTGGCGGCGCTCCCGGCGGAGACCCTCCATCGGCGCTTCGGCCGCCATGGCGATGACCTGTCGGCACGCGCCCGGGGCATCGACGCTGCGCCCGTCCAGCCCTCCCATGCCCCGAAGTCGATCGGTCATGAGCACACGTTCTCCGTCGACACCGCCGACGTCGGGCGCCTCAAATCGACGCTGCTGGACCTGGCCGAGTCCGTCGCCAGCCGGCTGCGGCGGCACGGGATGGTGGCTGGAGCGGTGCAGCTCAAGGTCCGCTACGAGGGCTTCGAGACCCTCACCCGACAGGCGCCGCTGCCGAGCCAGACGGACGAGACCGAAGCGCTGTATCGGGCGGCGTGCACGCTCCTGGAGCGAACATTGATCGGCGGTCGCGGCGTCCGTCTCATCGGCATGACCGCCATCTCGCTCGCCGGTGCCCGGCAGCTCACCCTCTTCGACGCCAGGCCGCAGAACGACCGGTTGACGCGCTCGATCGACCTCGTGCGCGAGCGGTTCGGCGACCGGGCCATCACCCGCGCGCGTCTGCTGAGCCAGCGCCCCATGCGCCGGTTCGACTTCGGCGAACGTCCCGAGTCGCCCTCGCCCGGCCCCGACCCGGACGACACTTGACATCGAACGTCTGTTCGATATGATGCCGGCCTGATTCGAACGCCTGTTCGAGTGCCTGTTCGGAGGCATCGGCCGGGCCACCAGGCAAGGAGATGCATGCCGTGGCGTTGATCCGAATTCCTCCGGCCGAGGCGCAGGTCCGATGGGACCGCGCTGCCGACCGGCCGTCCTCCGTCCGATGGGGCGGTGGAACCTTCCGCATCGTGGACCTCGACGCGGTCCGCGACGAACGCTCCGCGTATCCGGCCGAGCGCGGGCCGCGCGTGACGTTCGTTCTCCGCACCGCCGACGGTGGTCGAGCAACACTCGTGTTCGACGGGCGGCGACGGCGCTGGTACGTGGAGGCGATCGAGCAGGCGGCCTGACGGACGCCGCCGCCTACAATCGTCCCCACCCACCCGGTACGCCCGGGATCGCGACCTCACGAGGGGACGATGGCCGAGACCCTGACCGAGCTGCGCCTGCACGCGTTCGTCGAGCAATTGAGCTCGAGCGCGCCGACGCCCGGTGGGGGCAGTGCCTCCGCGCTGGCCGGCGCCACCGGCGCCGCGCTGCTGCACATGGTCCTCGAGCTGACGACGGGACGTCCCAGCGCTCCGGACGACGCCACGCTGGCAGAACTGCGGGGCGCCGCGGCGTCCTGGCAGTCGGAGCTGCTCAAGCTCGTCGAGGTCGACGCCGCCGCCTACGACTCGGTCGTGGCTGCGCGTCGCCTGTCGCGTGAGACGGGGCTCGAGCGCCGGGCACGCCAGGTCCAGCTCGACGCCGCCTCCCGCGAGGCGACCCGGGTCCCGCTCGAGATCATGCGGCGCGCCGCTTCGGTGCTGGAGCTTGCCGAGCGCGTCGCCGCCATCGGCAACCGGAACGCGATCAGTGACGTCGGGGTGGCGGCGCTCCTGGCCGCGGCCGCAGCCCGGGGGGCGGCCCTGAACGTGCGGATCAACCTGCCCGCCCTGCCGCAGGACGACCCGCTGCGCGACGAGGTCCTCGCCGAGCTGGACGGCCTGCTGGCTGAAGTCGAGCGCCGGGAGGCCGCCGTCCGGCGGACCGTCGAGGGCGCACTCGAGTGACGGCGCGCCTGCTCGACGGGCGTGAGCTGGCCTCGCGACTCCGGCGCGAGCTGAGCGCGCGCGTCGACCGGATGCCGGACTCCCCCCGCCTCGCCATCGTGCGTGACGGTTCGAGTGACGCCGCGTCGCTGTACGCGGCGAGCCTCGAGCGGGCGGCCGCGGGCATCGGGCTGATGAGCGAGTCGATCGTCGGCCCAGGCGAGGGCTACGACGAGCTGATCGGCGCGCTCAACGCCGATCCGTCCGTGGCTGGCATCGTGGTGGCACAGCCCTTCGCCGACGTGGCTGCCGGACGCCGGCTGGTGGAGCTCATCGATCCGATGAAGGACGTGGACGGCGCGACGCCGACCAACGCCGGGCGGCTGGCCCGCGGCGAACCGGCTTTCGTGCCGGCCACCGCGCTGGCGGTGATCGCCACCATCGAGGCCTTCGGCATCCCGGTTGCCGGTCAGCGGGTCGTGGTCGTGGGCCGCTCGGCGGTCGTCGGCCGGCCGGTCGCCTCGCTGCTGCTTGCCCGTGACGCCACCGTCGTGATCTGCCACCGCGCCACGCGCCACGTCGCCCGCGAGACCAGACGGGCCGAGGTGCTGGTCGTGGCCGCCGGCTCGCCGAAGCTGATCGGTCCGGAGATGGTCAACCCCTCCGCCGTCGTGATCGACTGCGGGATCAACGCCCTCGACGGCCGCGTCGTGGGTGATGTCGACTTCGAGGCGGTCAGCCCGGTGGTGCGTGCCATCACGCCGGTGCCGGGCGGCATCGGTCCGGTCACGCCGATGATGGTGCTGCGCCAGACCGTCGAGTCGGCCGAGCGGATGGCGGCCCCGGCCTAGTCGGCGGCGACCACCTCGGGGGCGATCATCTCCTCGAGCGGCACCGAGCCATCGATGAAGCCGAGCCGCTCCATGGTGGCGTAGGCGGATTCCCACATCCCCACGTCGATCGCTCCCTCGTCGAACCCGTCCCCCTCCCACAGCTCGATCGTCGCCTCGAGCACCGCACGGGCGACGTCGGGGTCCTCGGCGATCTCCGGCACCTCGCGCTCGGCGGCGGCGAACCCGAGATCCGGGTCGTCGATGACGGCCCGCTGTGCCGCGGCGGTGGCCTCGACGAAGGCGCGGACCAGCTCGGGGTCGCCGGCGAGCGTCTCGTCGCCCGTGATCACCCCGGGGCCGGGAAGCGGCGCGACATCGTCGACGGTCAGCAGCTCGACCTCCAGGTCTCGCGCGCGCAACCGCAGCGGCTCGTTGTTTCGAAAGCCGGTGATCAGGTCGACGTCGCCGTTCGTCAGCCCGTCGACCTGGTTGAACTGGGGGTACTCGCGGATGGTGATGTCCTCCTCGCCGAGCCCGCCGGCCTCGAGCAGCGCCAGCAGGGCATGCCACGACGAGCCGAACCGGCCCGGCGTCCCGATCGTCAGTCCGTCCAGCCCCGACGGCTCGGCCGGGACGTCGCCAGCCTCCCCGATGAGCGCCACGGGAAACGACTGGTACAGCGTCGAGACGTAGGTGATCGGGATGCCCGCCGTACGGCCGATCATCACGTCGGTGGCGTCGGCCACGCCGAACTCGGCCTCCCCGCTCCCGACCAGGCGCTGGACGTCCGGAGCCTGGCGGTGCTCGATCTCCACCCGCAGGCCCGCATCGGCGTAGTAGCCCTCCTGCTGCGCGACGTAGAACGGCGCGAACTGCACGGAGGGGATATAGCCGAGCGCAAGCGTCAGCTTCGTTACACCCGTAGCCTCGGGCGTTGCACCGGTGCCGGACACGGTAGGCGTGGTTGTCGCGGCTGGATTCTGACCCGGCCCTTGTGTGGCGGGCGAGCCACAGGCGGCGAGCAGCACGGCGAGGATGCCGAACAGCAGCGACACCACGCGTCGGGCGTAGTACAGCGGCCCGGGCGACGTCGCCACGTAGCCGCCGCCCTCGGCGTTGACGTTGACCTGGCTCCCGCCGGCGGGAGCTCGCTCCTGGACGGGCGGCGGGTCGTAGTGCTGCTCCTCGCGCACGTACGTCTGTCGCTCGACGGGACGCGTCTCGTCCGCGCGGTAGTCGGGGGCGTTCGGGTCGTTGGGATCGGTGCGCTGGTCGCGGGTCATGGTCGCGATGTACCTCCCTCACGGCTCGGGCACGAATCTCGCGCCCGCATGACGGCGTGCACGCGATGTGCCAGCGACGATCCTACCCCTCCGCCACCCCGTGGCGGCCGATCAGCGGGACGAACACCACCGGCTCGAGCTCGGTCGAGGTCAGCTCGCCTCCATGCCGCTCCACGAGGGTGAGGAACTGGTGGTTGCGGTCGCCGACCGGCATGACCAGCCGTCCGCCATCGGGATCCAGCTGCTCCAGCAATGGCTGCGGCACCGATGGGCCCCCGGCAGTGACCATGATGGACCGATACGGCCCGCCCGCCCGCCATCCCTCGGTGCCGTCCCCGACGTGAACCTCGACCCGGTCGGCGTACCCGTGCTCCGCCAGGCGTCGCCTCGCTTCCTCGGCGAGCTCGGGATGGCGTTCGATGGATGTGACGTGCGCCCCCAGCTCGGCGAGCAGGGCGGCCTGGTACCCGGAGCCAGTGCCGACCTCGAGGACGGTCGCATCGGTCCAGCCCTCGGGCGGGCGGGCCGTGAGTGTCATGCGCGCCACGACGTAGGGCTGCTAGATCGTCTGGCCCGAGCCGACCGGCAGCGCATGATCACCGTACGGATCGGGCTCGTCCACGAACTCGTGGCGGGGGACGGCGCGGAAGGCGGCGAGCACGTCCGGATCGGTGATGCCGCGCGCCTCGAGCTGCGTGGCGACCATGCTCGCCCGCTCGCGCGCGTGAGGGTCTCTGGTTTCGGGCGCATCGGACGCGCCGGGAGCGGCGCTCCGTCGCCGCGGGATCCGCGGCCAGCGCATCGGTCAGTCCCCGTGCCGGGTCAGGATCCGGCGGTCGACTCGGCGGCGGTCCGGCTGCTTCGGCTGCGGCTCGACCCACCGTTGGAGGGTCGGCTCGACCGCTTCGGCGTCTCGACCTGGTCCGTCTGCGACAGCTCCTCGTCGCTCGAGCCGGTCTCGACCGTGCCGAGCGTGGCGGCGTCGAGCACGTCGTTGAGCACGCGATCGGCCTTCTGTCGCACCATGCGGCGCGTCTCCTCGCCGCTGCGCGGAGCCAGGAGCACGCCGACCGCCAGCCCGACGAAGAAGAAGCGGATCGCGATCCGTACGCGGCTGAACATGGCGAATAGCGTCCCTTCGTAGGTGAGTGCTTGTGCGGGGATGCAGGGCAAGAAGGATACCACCGGGCTCCCTGCGCGCCGATAAGGGGCCGGTTACTCCAGGCCGTATTCCTTGATCTTGGCGTAGAGCAGGCGTCGGTAGATGCCGAGCTCCTCGGCGGCCTTGGTGCGATTGCCGCCGGCCTTATCGAGGGCCTCGCGGATGAGCTGCTTCTCGAGCTTGCCGACGCGGTCCTTGAAGGAGCCGCCGGTCGTGCCGTTGGTGCCGTTGGCCGCGTCGACCGCGCCATCGGCCTCCAGCTCGTCTTCACTGCCGAAGCCGTCCTCCTCCTCGAGGCGGTTCCGGCGCTCGGCCAGGCGGATCCGATCGCGCGCCTCGCGCCGGTCGCCGAAGGGCAGATGCTCGACCGTGATCGGGTTCCCGCGGGACAGGACGACGGCACGCTCGACTGCGTTCTCGAGCTCGCGCACGTTGCCGGGCCAGTCGTATTCCATCAGCCGCTGGAGCGCCTCCTCGCTGATGGAGGTCGGGATGGAGCCCGGCGCGTGACGGAACTTCACCAGGAAGTGCTCCACCAGCAGCGGGATGTCCTCCTTGCGCTCGCGCAGCGGCGGCATGTGGCAGTGGATCACGTTGAGCCGGTAGTAGAGGTCCTCGCGGAACTTGCCCTTCTCGACCTCGTCGGCCAGGTTGCGGTTCGTCGCGGTGACGAGCCGAACGTTGACCTTGATCGTCTTGATGCCGCCGACGCGCTCGAACTCGCTCTCTTGGATCGCGCGGAGCAGCTTGACCTGCATCTCGACGGGGATCTCGCCGATCTCGTCGAGGAACAGCGTGCCGCCGTCGGCGAGCTCGAAGCGGCCCGGCTTGCTCGAGGTCGCGCCGGTGAACGCGCCCTTCTCGTAGCCGAACATCTCGCTCTCCATCAGCGTCTTCGGGATGGCGGCACAGTTGATCTTGATGAACGGCTCCGTCTTGCGACTCGACTGCTCGTGCAGCGCCTTCGCGACGAGCTCCTTGCCGGTGCCCGACTCGCCGGTGATGAGCACCGTCGCCTCCGATGGCGCCACCTTGCCAATGAGCTTGAAGACCTCGAGCATCGGCTTCGAGCTCCCGACGATCCGCTCCCGCTCGGCGGCGGACTTGCCGAGCTCCAGGCGAAGGGCGCTGACCTCGTGGCTCATGTCGGCGTGCTCGAAGACGCGCTTCATGGTGACCAGCAGGTCGTCCACCTCGAACGGCTTGGTGACGTAGTCGTACGCCCCGTGCTCCATGGCCTTGATGGCGGTCGAGCTCCCACCGAAGGCGGTCATCACCATGACCTCCAGGTCCGGGTGCTCGCGCTTCAGCTGCTTGAGCACCGCGATCCCGTCCTGGTCGGGCAGCTTGATGTCCATCATCACCAGGTCGGGCAGCTCCTTGCCCACCTCGGCGATGGCGTCCGCGCCGGTCCCGGCGGTGCGGACCGCGTAGCCCTCCTCGCGGAGCAGCTCGGTCAGGAGCGTTCGAATGTCGGCCTCGTCATCGACGACGAGCACCGACCGCTGCGGGGTCTCGGACAAAAGGTGTCTCCGGTGTCTCGAATGCCTGGAGCTGGGCCGCCCGGGCCCTGAGCGCTCGCTCGGTGCGCTGTGGACAGTATAGGCAGCGTCCGCAATCCGTACAACAGCCAGGTCGGTGGCCGGGCGGCGACGCCTATGGACCGATGGGCCGATAGATCAGGCTGATGGGCGCAGATCGGCTCGGCTGGTGACGTTTCCACCGATAGATCGGGCACCGGTGCACGGGAAGGGCGCGAAGGTCGTCGGCCGGCGTCCTCCGGACCGATAGATCACGCAATGGGCGCGGGACCGCACCCATTGGCGCGCCCCTGCCGACCTATCGGGTCAGGAGCCGGAGGGCGAGGGCGAAGGGGACACCTCGAGCGTCGGTGACTCCGACTCGGTCGGCGAGGCGGACGGGCTCTCGGTCGCCGGCGGATTCGTCGGCAGCGGGACGGGCGTCGGATCGGGCACGAAGCGAGAGGGTACTCCGAGCACGGAGAGAAGCAAAATGCCGACGAAGATGGCGCCCACGATGATCAGCCACGGTCGCGCAAGGCGATCCTCCCGGGCGGGCAGGGTGCCACGGTAGCCGGCACCGCCGCGTGCGCCGGTCTCGGGGCGCTGCTTCGGTTCGTTGGTGGTCGTCATGCTCTCTGCGTCTCAGCTCCGCTGCCGATGTCGGTGGATCGCCGGGGCGTCCGGGCCAGTGCCGCTGCCAGGGCGGCATCGGCGCGAGCCAGCGTTGCCGGCAGCCGAGCCTCGATGCCGGCGGCCCATCGGCGTCGGACGGCGACCCGTTCCCGAGCCCGCGCGGTGGCGCGGACGGCGCTCACGCCGAGCGTCCAGGCGAGGGTTGCCAGCGAGCCGATGACCACCAGCGCGAGCGCTGCGACCGCCAGGTCGAGGATCAGTCCCACGGCGCGCGAAGGGTAGCACGCAGGGTCATCGGGCGTTCCGCATCGCGGGGATGAGCAGCCCGACGGCTCCGGCCACGGCGCAGATCGCCCCGGCCACGATCAGGACCATGTCGGCGCCGATGAGGTCGGACATCCAGCCGGACAGGCCCATCGAGAGCGCGATCGCGCCGAACACCAGCGCCTGGCGGCTCGACACCACGCGGCCCATGAGGGACTGCGGCGTGCGCTGCTGGAACAGGGTGATGGTGGGCACGATGTAGACCATGTTGAACAGCCCGGTGAAGAAGAACAGGCCGAAGGCGACGTACGGGTTCGTGACGAATCCGGCGGCAACGAGGGTGGACCCCATGCCGATGAAGCCGGCGATGATCGTGGGCCCCTTCGGCAGTCGCTCGCCGATGGCGCCGATCGCCACGCCGCCGAGCACGCTGCCCATCGCCACGGAGGTGAGCAGGAAGGCGTAGATCTGCTCCGGCTCCGCGATGCCCACCGTCAGGTCGAGGATGCGGCGGGTGTACGGCACCGTGGCAACGATCTCGGCGCCGACCGCCACCTGCGCGACCGTCGAGATGATGGTGTTGCTGAACAGCTCGGCCTGGCGCCGCAGGAAGCGCCAGCCCTCGACCACGTCGTGCCAGATGGCGCGGAGCCGGAACGGGGAGGTGATGAGGTCCTGCACCGGCACGCTCATGCCGGAAATCAGCACGGCGCTCAACAGGTACGTGCCGGCGATGAAGACGAACACCAGTTCGAGGCTCCCCGAGAGCATCGCCACCACGATGCCGGCCAGCGGCAGGCCGACGAGATCGGAGGCGGTATCCGCGACGCTGCTCGCCGAGTTCGCCGTCACCAGGTCGCGCTCATCGACGATGGCGGGGATGACGGCCGTCTTGGCGGGCCGGAACAGCATGGTGATGGTCGCCACCAGGAACGCGACGACGTAGACGAGCGCCACGTTGATCTGCAGGACGAACGGCACGGTAATGAGCAGTGACGCCCGCAGGACGTCGGCGATGATCATCGTCTTGCGACGGTCCCATCGGTCCACGAGGGCGCCGGCGACCGGTCCGAGCAGCAGGTTCGGGATGGCGGATGCGGCGAAGGTCAGCCCGACCGCCAGCGCCGACTCGGTGTCGCCGAAGACGAGGAACGGCAGGGCGATGGTGTGGACCTTCTCGCCGATGAGGCTCACCACCTGCCCCACCCAGAGCAGGGAGAAGTTGCGGTTGCGAGCAAGGCGCAGGTACGGAGACTGACGACGCACGCCCGCTTCGTCGGCCTCCCG
>JAHWJN010000037.1 GCA_019348395.1 Chloroflexota bacterium | reverse complement strand
CATCAGGTAGGGCTGGTTTACCAGTATGGCTGGAAGCATAGGGCGTGTTCGCGAATGCCTCTGGATTCTCGCCGTCGCCTCGCCGTTCGTTTTGTACGCGGCGTTGACGACGCTCCTGGACGGCTGGCCGCGATTCATCGCGATGTTCGCTCCGTTCGCCGTCTACATCCTCCTGCTGACGGCCCGCGATGCGCGTGCGGCTCAACGAGGCGGGCGCAATCAGGATTCGCTGCTTTGGCTCTGGTTTGGGTTCCTGCTCATGCTTTCGCCTCTGCTGGCGCTCTTCGCGCTGGCCGCGATGCTCGCCAGCGCCCATACCGCCGCGGCATCGCGGCTCGTGGCGCGTGGCGGGCTGGACGTCCCGACGGCGCTGCTGACGGCGCCGCGAGCGCTTCTCGCGTCCGGCGCGGCGGGCTGGACGCACACGGTCGCGACTTTCGCTCTGCGCGCCGGGTATGTCGCGTTCGCGGCGCTCCTGCTGCGCGTGCTGTGGGCACCCATTGGCGCGCAGCTGGCCATCGGCGCCGGCTTTGGCGTCGTGCCCGTACTGCTGCTGGTAGGCTTCGTGGCGATCTGGCTGTGCCTGGTTCTCGGCGGCGGTGCGCTGCGCGCCTGGTCGTCGGAGACCTGGACGCGGGTGCTCGAGCACCGCGGGGCACGTGATGACGCGACCGGAGGTCGCCCGCAGGGAGAGCCGCATCGGCCGTGAACCCGGAACTGACCCTCGACACCGAGATCAACCTCGCCATCCGCCTCACCGTGGGGCTGGTCCTCGGTGCGATCATCGGCTTCGAGCGGGAGCTGCACCGCCAGCCGGCCGGGTTCCGAACTCACAGCCTCGTCTCGCTCGGCGCCGCGCTGTTCACCGTGGTGAGCGCCTTCGGGTTCGGCGGCGACATGGTCGACCCAACGCGCATCGCCGCCCAGATCGTGTCGGGCATCGGCTTCATCGGCGCGGGGACGATCCTCCAGTACCGCGGACACATTCGAGGCCTGACCACCGCCGCCAGCCTGTGGTCGGTGGCCGCCATTGGCACCGCGGCGGGGGCGGGGCTGTTCATCACCGCCGTCGTCGGGACCATTCTGATCCTGGTGATCCTCTCGATCCTCGACCGGGTCGAGTCCATGGCGACGCGCCGGCTGCAGCTGCCACCCGAGGGATACAGGCTTCCCGGCGACGATGACGAGCCAAGGGACGGAAAGAGCGAGGACATGCCATGACCGTGATGACCACCGACCTGGACGGATTGCCGCTCGTTCACCGCGGCAAGGTGCGCGAGACCTACGAGGTCGACGACCGCCACCTGTTGCTGGTGGCGACCGATCGGCTCTCGGCCTTCGACGTCGTGTTCGACCAGCCGATCCCCGACAAGGGAGCCGTCCTGGCCCGGCTTTCGGCGTGGTGGTTCGAGCAGCTGGCGGCGCTCGGCGCCTCGCACTTCGTCAGCGCCGACCCCGCGGACCTGCCGGAGCCGGCGCGCAGCGCCGAGATGGCGTCGCGCTCGATGCTCGTGCGCCGGGCCGACCGGGTCGACGCCGAGTGTGTCGTGCGCGGCTACCTGGCCGGCTCGGGCTGGGCCGAGTACGGGCGCAGCGGGGCCGTCTGCGGGCATCCGCTGCCGTCCGGCCTTCGCGAGGCCGAGCGCCTGCCCGAGCCGATCTTCACCCCGTCCACCAAGGCCGAGGTGGGCCACGACGAGAACATCACCCGGGACCAGCTGGCCGACATGGTCGGCACCGACCTGGCGCGTCAGCTCGAGGAGCGCTCCATCACGCTCTACCTCGAGGGCGCTCGCCGTGCGGAGGCGGTCGGCCTCATCCTGGCCGACACCAAGTTCGAGTTCGGCTGGATCGACGGCGAACTTGCGGTCATCGACGAGGTGCTGACGCCGGACTCGAGCCGGTTCTGGGACGCCGAGCACTACGCTCCGGGCTCGAGCCCGCAGAGCTTCGACAAGCAGTTCGTGCGCGACTTCGTGGCCGCATCGGGCTGGAACAAGGAACCGCCGGCGCCGACCCTGCCCGACGAGGTGATCACCGGTACCCGCGATCGATATGTCGCTGCCTACGAGCGGCTCACCGGGCGTTCCTGGGAGGCATCGGCCTAGGCGTGCGCTGGCTCGCCGAGGTCCACGTCGCGCTCAGGCCGGGGATCGCCGATCCGGAGGGCCAGACGATCGGCTCCGCCCTGCAGTCGCTGGGCTACGACTCGGTGAGCGAGGTGCGGAGCGGCAAGTTGATGCGCATCGCCTTCGAGGCTGACGACTCCGCCGGCGCCGAGGCCACGGTGGCCGACATGTGTCGCCGGCTGCTGGCAAACCCGGTGATGGAGACCGCGTCCTGGGAGCTGCGCGCCGACGAGGAGCAGCAGTCCGCCGAAACGGTGACCGGATGACCCTCCTCGGTGCCCGCCCGCGGATCGCGGTCATCGTGTTTCCCGGGACGTGGAGCGAGCGTGACTTCGCGCATGTCGCCGTCGAGGTCCTCGGCTGGGAGGCACAGCTGGTCTGGCATGCAGAGGCCGAGCTCGGCGAACCCGACGCCGTCGTGCTGCCGGGAGGCTTCGCCCATGGCGATCACCTGCGCACCGGCGCCATCGCCCGGTTCTCGCCGATCATGGCCGCGGTGGAGGCGGCCGCGGGCGAGGGCGTCCCGATCATCGGTTCCTGCAACGGCTTCCAGGTGCTCACCGAGGCGGGGCTCCTGCCCGGCGCACTGATGCGCAACGATCACCTCGAGTTCCGCTGCGACTGGCAGTGGCTGCGGGTGGAGCAGCCCCGGGCGTCGCCTGCCTGGCTCGGGGAGCTCTCCGACGGCGAGACGATCCGGCTCCCGATCAGTCACGGCGAGGGGCGTTACGTGGCCGACGAGGAGACCCTGGACGCGCTCGAGGCGGCGGGACGCGTCGTCCTTCGCTACGCGGCTGCGGGCGGTGCGGTCACGCACGAGGCGAACCCGAACGGCTCGGCGCGCGGGATCGCCGGAATCGTCAACGAGCGGGGGAACGTGCTCGGCATGATGCCGCACCCGGAGCGAGCCGCGGAGGAGGAGGTGGGGGGCACCGACGGACTCCGCCTGCTCCGATCACTGGAACGCTGGCTGCAGGAGCAGCCGGCCGCCGTGGAGCGTGGGCTATGATCGGCGCCGACGCCTAGTCACCGGCTTGAGGAGGGCGAACCAGGCATGGACAACGACGAGCGCGAGCGGCGCGACCTGCCGGCCGATGAGCGTGGCGACCACCCGCCCGAGTCCGACCCGGCCACCTCGCGCGACCCGTCCCGCCCATCCCCGGTGGAGGAAACTGCCCCCGAGGTTTCCTCGAGCACCGATGCCTGGGCCGGCCAGGCCGGCACCAGCCCGGAGCAGCCCGACCAGGGGAGCGGCGAGCCGGCGCCCGCCGAGGTCGAGAGCTGGCCGAGCCAGGAGTGGCAGCCGGCCTCGTCCGACGAGACACGACAGTGGCCGACCGAGCCTCCGACCGCCGGTGGCGCACCGGACGATGCATGGCCGGCAGCGGCTTCGGAGCGAACCGAGGCGGCGTCACAGCCCGAATGGTCCTCGGACGCGGCGCGTGCCGAGCCGTCTGCATCGCGGGAGGATCGTGCGCCGGAGGAGGTCGAGGCCTACCCGGCCGAGACCGCATCCCGGTCGCCCGACGAGGATGCCGTCGCTGCCACGGTGGCACCGGCCCATGCGGTCCCGGACGCGCCGGGGACGACCGGGGAGAGCACGCAATGCCCCCGGTGCGGGACCGAGAACCGCCCCGGCCTCTCCTTCTGCCGCAACTGCGGACAGCGGCTGGTGGCTGCGGGCGTGTCGAGCACCGTCGAGCGTCCCGGCACCCCGGAGGGCACACAGGCCTGTCCACGCTGTGGCACCCACAATCGAGCCGGCGTCGCCTTCTGCCAGAACTGCGGCGCCAACCTGCGAGGCACCGCCGAGGGATACGTTCCCCCGGCGGCCGCGGTCGAGGATCGCGAGGCGGCCGCCGAGCCGGCGCGACGGCGCGGCGCGGCGCTCGGTCCGGTCGTGCTGCTCATCGGCCTGGCCGGGCTCGTGACCGGCTACCTGCTGCCCTTCCTCTACGGCCCCGGAAACTCCCTCTTCGAGCGTGCCTGGGGTGCCGACGGGTACGGCATCGCGTTCTGGAACGGATACCCCGACGTGGGGGCCTCGCTCGCGGATCAGGCCTACTTCGGCCTCGCGGCGCCCGTGCCGATTCTCGGCCTCCTGCTCCTCGTGCTGGCCGTGGCCGGCTTCGTCCGTGCCGCGCCCGGACCGGCGCAGATGGTCGGCCTGATCGTGGCGCTGCTATGGAGCGTCGGCCTGATCGTGGTGTTCGTCATGGTCGAGCTCATGGGGAACGCGGGCGGTGACATCGTCACCGTGCTGAGAGAGCTCAGTCCGGCAGGCATCATCTTCTTCCTGTCGAGCCTGATCGTCGTCATCGGGACGCTCACCCGCTTCAGTCGAGGCTGACCGGTGGAACGCTTCTGCAGCAACTGCGGCACCGAGGTCGACGAGACTGCGGTCTTCTGCCCGACGTGCGGCCATCCCATCGACGAGACCGAGCGCCCGATGCCCGCGGCCCCTGCTTGGCCCGATCTCGAGGATGTCGAGGACGGTCCGGACGACGACGGCAGGGACCGGGAGGAGCGTGCATCCGAGCCCGATCGGGACCGACGGCCGGAGCCCCCGGCTGCTTCGCCGAACGACGCGCCGACCCGCATCGAGGCGCGCCCGCCGCGGGAACCGGAGCGGGAGCGGGATCCGGAGAACCGGTCCGCCGAGAACCGCCGGCCCGCCACGCCCGCGTCGTCAGCGGCATCCGATCGGCGACGACGGCCGGCGGGGCCTCAGATGAACCTGCCGATCACGGCGCCGGTGACCCTGTCGGGCTGGCTCATCGGCGTCGGCGCGGGGATTGCGGCCATCGGGCTGATCGTCAGCCTGATCGTCACCACGCTGAACGCCATCGACCTGCTGCTGCTGGTCGCGCTCCTCGGGGTCACCGCCACCGTGTTCCTCTCGGCACGCATGCCGGCGGTGCCGCACCTGCGGCTGGTCACCCTGATCGTGGCGCTCATCACCTTCGGGGTCGCGCTGGACCGGGTCGGCTTCCGCGGAGGCGGAGTCGGCGAGCTGCTCCTGTTCATGGGAAGCGCCGCGGCGGCGATCGGCGCCGTCCTGCTGGAGCTGGGACAGGACCAGCCCCTGGGCGGACCGCAGCGCTAGGCGGATGACCCTCGCGCCCCCGCCCGCGGAGCAGCGTCACGGGCTGACCGATCGCGAGTACGAGCTCGTCGTGGAGGCGCTCGGCCGCGCCCCGAATTCGGTCGAGCTCGGCATGTTCGGCGCGATGTGGTCCGAGCACTGCGCCTACAAGCACTCGCGCTCGCTCCTCGGGCGGCTGCCGAGGGAGGGCGCCCGCGTGCTCGTCGGGCCCGGCGAGAACGCCGGCGCGGTGGACATCGGTGACGGGCGTGCGGTCGTCTTCAAGGTCGAGTCGCACAACCATCCGAGCGCGGTCGAGCCGTACCAGGGTGCGGCCACCGGGGTGGGCGGCATCATCCGTGACATCTTCACCATGGGCGCCCGCCCGATCGCCCTCCTCAACTCCCTGCGCTTCGGGCCGCCGGATCCCGACGAGGAGACCGACCCGACGACCGCCGCGCGCAACCGCTACCTCATGGGCGGCGTGGTCGGCGGAATCGCCGGCTACGGCAACTGCATCGGCATCCCCGACGTCGGCGGCGAGGTTGTCTTCGATCCCTCGTACTCGGGCAATCCGCTCGTGAACGCGATGTGCGTGGGGATCGCCCGCCACGATGAGATCACCCTTGCCCGGGCGGCGGGTGCGGGGAACGTCCTGCTGCTGGTCGGAGCATCCACCGGCCGCGACGGGATCCAGGGCGCCAGCTTCGCCTCGGCGTCCCTCGGCGCCGACAGCGAGGAGCGGCGTCCCGCCGTCCAGGTCGGCAACCCGTTCCTCGAGAAGCTGCTCATGGAGGCCTGCCTGGAGCTCGGCGCGACCGATGCCGTGGTCGCCATGCAGGACCTCGGCGCGGCCGGGCTGACCTGTGCGCTGGCAGAGCTCACCGCGCGCGGCGGAGTCGGAGCCGAGGTCGACCTCGACGCGGTCCCGTGCCGCGAGGGCGGCATGAGCCCATACGAGGTGCTGCTCTCGGAGTCGCAGGAACGCATGCTGATCGTGGTGCCCCCCGGCCGGGTGGACGAGGTGCGCGCCGTCTTCGAGCGCTACGAGCTGGCGGCCGCCGCCATCGGCCACGTCATCGACGAGCCGGTCATCCGTGCCTCGTCGGGCGGGGAGCTCGTCTGCCGCGTGCCCGGCCGTGCGCTGGCCGACGACGCGCCCCGCTACGAGATCACCGGGTCGAGGGCGGTGCCCGTCGATGCCGATCTGGAGGCGCTGGCCGGTGAGCCCGCGGACGCGTCGGTCCTGCTGGACCTGCTCGCCTCGCCCAACGCCCGCGACCGCAAGCCGATCTGGCGGCGGTACGACCACATGAACGGCACCAACACGCTGGTCGGCCCGGGGGCGGGCGACGCGGCGCTGCTTCGAGTGAAGGGCACACGCCACGCACTGGCACTGTCCATTGACGGGCCGGGCCCGGCCCGCATCGGCGCGCTCGATCCGTACCTGGCAGGCGCCTCGGCGGTGATCGAGGGCGCCATGAACGTGGCGTGCAGCGGCGCGATACCGGTCGGTATCACCGACTGCCTGAACTTCGGGTCGCCGGAGACGCCGCTGGGCGCGTGGCAGCTCGAGCGCGCGATCGACGGCATCGCCGACGCCTGCCGGATCCTCGACGTGCCGGTGGTGTCGGGCAACGTCAGCCTCTACAACGAGACGCCCGCCGGACCGATCCTGCCGACGCCGGTCATCGGCACGGTCGGCCTGCTGGAGGACCGCGCCTCGGCGGTCCCCATGATTTGGCGCGATGGCGACGAGCTGTGGCTGGTCGGCGATCCCGCCGGTGATGCGGCCGCACTCGCCGGATCGGAGCTGGCCTGGCGGCGCCGACGGCGCGGCGGGACCCCGAGGCTGGACCTGCCGGCAGCGACGAGCGTGGTGTGGCTGCTCGCCCGACTGGCCGCGGGCGGCATGAGCGGTGCTGCACACGACCTGTCGGTCGGTGGACTGGCGGTCGCCCTGGCGCGCATGGCGATCGCGGCCGGAGCCGGTGCGGAGGTCGAGCTCGAGGGTGAGCGCCCCACTGCGACGCTCTTCGGCGAGCGGTGCGGTCGTGCCGTGGTGGCCGTGAGGCCCGCGGATTCCGAGCGTCTCGCCTTCACCGCCCGGGAGGCCGGCGTGCCCGTGCACCGTCTCGGCCGTGCCGGCGGCGAGCGGCTCAGCATTCGTGCGGGCGCGACGCGTCTCGCCGTTGGGCTCGACGAGCTCGCGGCGGCCTGGGGCGCCCCCCTTTAGTCGCGCTCGTTCTCGCGCCGCACGGGGCGGCGGCGCGCGGGCAGGCGGCGTCCGGTTCGGTCGCGGAGGTCCATGGAGGCGACGATGGGATCCTCGTCGGGCACCCGCAACCTCCCCCGCCGGACGGCACGGCGCCGAAGGATCACCTCGGCCTCGGTGGACGCGATCAGCGTATCTGCCTCGGAGCTCTCACGCCGGCGTCGCCGAACCACGAGGCCGAGGCCGATCGCGACGACCGCGAGGAGCAGGGCGCCCCACATCGCGGTCGTGCGAGCGGACAGCATCATCAGCTCGTCCTCGACAAGCACGCCGGTGTCATCCGCGTGCTCCGATTCCGGCTCCGCCCGGGCGGCGTCCGACCCTTCCCAACCGCTCGAGCCCCGGTCGGTCCCCCTGGCCCGTGCGGTCGGAGCCGGCGGTGGCGCGTGGCGACGAGCAGCGCTGCCCGCCGGCTCGGCGCCGCCCGCCGGCTCGGCGGCCCGATCCGACTCGCCGCTCGCCGGTGTGCCGGCGGCCGTCGCCTCCGCCGCCGATGACGGGACGGGGGCCGGGGCAGTGACGGGGACGGCCGGAGAACCTTCGCCGCCGGACGTGCTGGCGCTCGGCGCGGTCGCCTCCTGCGGCGCCGGAGCGGGCGTCGCGGCACTCGCAGCGACCGGCGCATCGCTGCCGTCCGTCGTGTCGCGAGCGGAACCGTCGGGCTCGTCCGCCGCGCTGGGGGATGAGAGGTTGGGCGCGGTGGCCGGTACCGCGAGCACCGGCGTCGGGGTTGCCCCGACGACGACGAGAATCGGACCGACCAGGGTGGGGTCCTCCCCACGTTCAGCGTCCGCCGAGAAGGTGACCGGCCACGTACCGGGTGGGAGCCGAACGCCACCCTGCCAGGTGCCCGACGTCGAAGAGCCCGCAATCAGCGCCATCTCCACCGTGGATCCACCCACCGTGGCTGACACCGAGCGGGCCGCGAAACGTCCCTCGTAGTTCACGCCGAGCCGGAAGACGGTGTCGGTCGTGCCGGTGAGGGGGCTGGCGGACGGGGAGTGGAGCAGGTTCACGGCCGCGGACGCGGACGGCGGCGCCCCGAGGAGCGCCGCGACGGTTGCGAGGAAGACGAGGCTGCGCAGACGCATCAGCCCGATGCCTCTCGCGCCATCCGGCGACGGCGTTGCTGCCGCGCCGTGCCAGTGCCGGGTCGGTGCGCCGAGAGGGGATCCAGGTGCGGAAGCCCATCGCGGGCACGCTCGTGGAGCCGGTAGACCTCCTCCAGCCCGTCGGGTGGCACCTGGTCGGCGTAGTTCTCGCAGAACACGTTCACCACTCCTGGGTCGAACTGGGTGCCGGCACTTCGCCTCAGCTCGGCCAGCGCGTCCTCGTGGGAGAGTGCAGGACTGTACGGTCGGTCGTGAACCATGGCGTGGTACGCGTCGGCGACGGCGACGATGCGCGCTCCGAGCGGGATCTCGTTGCCGCGCAGGCCGTGCGGGTAGCCGCCACCGTCGAAGTGCTCGTGGTGGTGCAGGACGACGGGGATGGCCTCCCGCAGGCTGGACGCCTGCTCGAGGATCACCTGGCCGATGCGCGGGTGCTCGCCGATGGCCTGCCATTCGACGTCCGAGAGGCTCGAGGGCTTGTCGAGGATCTCCTCGGGTACGGCGATCTTGCCCAGGTCGTGGAGCAGCGAGGCGATGCGAATGCGCTCGATCTCGTCGAGGGGCAGGCCCATCTGGAGGCCGAGCCCGGTCGCCAGCGAGGCGATCATGTCGGATGGCCTGCCCCGATGGTGCGGCTGCGGCGCCAGGACCGAGGCCAGCGCCTGCGTGGCGGTGTCACTCGCCCATCGGCCGATGGCAGCGGCCTGCGCGCGGCGCTCGGAGGAGATGGGCGCCCGGCGGACCTGCGCGTCCTCGTCGAGGTCCCGGAACAGGTAGGTGCGGTTGCGGCCGAGCGACTTGGCGGCGTACATCGCCGCGTCGGCGCGGTCGACGAGCATGTCCAGCTGCAGTCCGGATCCATGGCCGCCGGCAATCCCGGCGCTGATCGTGACCCCGATTTCGTTCCCGGCCGCGATCTGCAGCGGCTCGGCCATGACCAGGCCACGAAGCTCCTCGGCGAGGGCAACGGCGTCCTCGGGCTGGGTCTCCGGCAGGATCAGCATGAACTCCTCGCCGCCGTATCGCCCGAAGGTGTCGGAGGCGCGCACGGAGCCGGAGATGAGGCGGGCCACCTGCCGCAGCACCGCGTCGCCGGAGTTATGGCCGTACGTATCGTTGATCGGCTTGAAGCGGTCGATGTCGATGAAGGCGACGCTCAGCGGCTTGGCGTGGCGGGCCGCTCGCTCGACCTCGGCGCCCAGGATGGTGAGCAGCGTCTCGCGGTTCGCCACGCCGGTCAGCCGGTCGTGGGTGGCCCGCGCCTCCGTCTGGAGGAAAGCGCCGCTGGCGGCATTGAATGCCCGCGCCAGGCGCTGTTCGGCCGGGATGCCCGTCACGCGCAGCAGCACCGGCTCGTCGGCCTCCAGCGTCTGCTCAAGGGCCGACGCGATGCGGTTGAGCCGCCAGCCCATGTAGCTCCAGGCCAGGAGCGCCGCGGTCGTCATGCCGGCCAGCGTGGCCACGCCCAGGATCACGGCGAGCACCAGGCGCTGCTCGGGGGTGGTGTGATCGGTGACCGCCAGGGCCACGGTCACCAGCGCGGCGACCGCCACCGGGGACAGGAATCCGATGGCCCGGACGAAGCTCAGCACGATGCGCGAAGGATGCCC
>JAHWJN010000036.1 GCA_019348395.1 Chloroflexota bacterium | reverse complement strand
ATGATCCCCTTCGGCCTCGCAGTGGTGCCCGAGGTGTAGAGCAGGTAGAGCAGGTCCTCCGAATCCATCGGCTCCGGATCGGCGGTCGCCGACTGGCCCTCGGTGATCTCGTGGTACCAGCGGTCGCGGTCGGAATGCCACTGCACGTCCTCGCCGGTCCGCCGCACCACCACGCAGTGCGTCACCGATGACGTCCGCGCGATCGCCTCGTCCGCGTTCCGCTTCAGCGGCACGACGGCGCCCTTGCGGTATCCCCCATCCGCGGTGATGACGATCGAGCAGCTCGCATCCTCGATCCGCCCGGCCAGGGCATCGGCGCTGAAGCCCCCGAAGACGACGCTGTGGGGGGCGCCGATGCGCGTGCAGGCCAGCATCGCCACCGGCAGCTCCGGGATCATCGGCATGTAGATGGCGACCCGGTCGCCCTTCTTCACCCCGAGCTCGCGCAGCGCGTTCGTGAAGCGGCAGACCTCCTCGAGGAGCTCGGCGTAGGTGATGGTGCGCGTGTCCCCCGGCTCACCCTCCCAGAAGTAGGCGACCCGGTCGCCGAGCCCCGCGTTCACGTGCCGGTCGAGACAGTTGACGCTCACGTTGAGCTTCCCGCCGATGAACCACTTCGCGTACGGCGGCTCCCACGTGTAGAGCTCGTTCCATGGCTCCATCCAGTCGAGCCGGTTTCCCTCCCGGGTCCAGAAGTCGCGGAAGCCCTCCTCCGTGGCGGTTCGCTCGTAGATCTGCGGGTCGCTCAGGAGCGCCTCGTCGACGAACTCCGCGGGCGGCGGGAAGGTGCGGTCCTCGCGCAGGAGGTTCTCGATCGTCGCGGCATCGGTCCGATCTTCGGTCGTCATCCATCGATTCTAGTGCCGCGTGGTGCCGTTGAGGGCCACGGCGCCCCCACCGGGTGCAACTGCACGGTGGCGCCCGCGCCGATTGCGCCCCCCACAAACATCGACCAGGGAGGTCACCGCTGAGGCTTCATCTCCGCCATGGATTGCGGCTGGCGCAACGGGTGACGGATATGGCACCCTCCGTCACCGTTCGTTGCCGCGGGCGCACACGGCGCCCGGCGCGCGGAGCCCGGCGGGCGGCTAGCATCACGCTCCGATGCTCCCCTTCCTCGGCGCGCTGGCGATCGCCGCCGGTGCGATCTTCGTTGCGGAGTTCGGCGACAAGAGCCAGCTCCTGGTCCTCGCCTTCGCGACCCGGCACGCCGCACTGCCGGTGATCGCCGGGATCACGGTGGCGGCCGCCACGATCCAGGGAGTCTCGGTGGCGATCGGTGCGGCGGTCGGCGCGGTACTCCCCGAGACGATGCTCGGTGTCGTGGCCGGGCTGGCATTCCTCGGCGTGGCCGCATGGACGCTCCGCGGCGACGACCACCACGAGGAGGAACAGACCGCCGGGGCGACGCGTCACCGGACCGGGCTCGGGCTCGCCGCGCTGGTGGCGACGACCTTCATGGTCGGCGAGCTGGGCGACAAGACGATGCTCGCGACCTTCGCCCTCGCCGCACGCCAGGACGCGTTCGCCACCTGGATCGGCGCCACCGGCGGGATGGTGGCGGCCAACCTGGTGGCGGTGGCCGTCGGCCGTCAGCTCGGCGCCCGGCTCTCGCCGCGCCTGGTGCGCATCGGCTCGGCCATCCTGTTCGCCGCCGCGGGCCTCCTCCTGATCGGTACCGCGCTGCTCGGGGACGCTTAGGCCAGGAACCGGAGCGACCGCTCGCCCTCCGGGCGCAGGTCGTCGAGCGTGCGCAGGAAGGCGACCGCGGCCGGGCCCAGCCGACCGGCGTCGCGGCGACGCGCGACCACGATCTGTCGCCGGATGGGTGCCATGTCCACGACCTCGACCGGGAAGAGCCGGCCGGTCCCGATCTCGGCGCCGACGCTGGTCCGTGGCAGCAACGCGATCCCAAGCCGCTGCTCGACCATTCGCTTGGCGGCGTCGATGTTGTCGACCTCCAGGTAGCCGCGTGGCGCGATGCCGGCCTGCCGGAACAGCGCGCTGGTGAGCTCGTGGTAGGAGCTCGTCCGGTCGAACAGGATGAGGTGCTCGGTCGCCATCTGGTCCATCCGGATCTGGGCCGTCGACGCGAACGGGTGCCCGCGGTGGACCACCAGCACCAGCTCGTCCTCGTACAGCAGCGAGCTGATGATCTCGGCGTGCTGGATGGGACGCATGAGGCCGATCTCGACCTCCTCGCGCAGCACCATCTCGAGCACCTCCTCGGAGTGCCCGCTGCGGACCGAGAGCTGAACGCCGGGATGCACCGCCTGGAACCGATGGAGCATGCTCGGAAGCACGTAGGTGCTCACCGCCGGTGCCGCGCCGATCGTCAACCGTCCCCCGCTGCCGCTGGCCACCTCGGCCACCGCCTCGCGGCCACGCTCTACCGCGGTCAGCGCCCGCTCGGCGTAGGCGAGGAACGCGCGCCCGGCCTCTGTCGGGCGCGAGCCGTGACGGCCCCGCGTGAACAGCTCGGCGTCCACCGCTCGCTCGAGGCCCTGGATCCGGGCGGTGAGCGCCGGCTGGCTGACGAAGAGGGCCTCGGCGGCCGCGCTGATGGTCCCGTGGCGAGCCACGGCGACGAACCCCTGCAGCTGCGCCAGCTGAATCGCTGATCTATCGGTCACGCTGATGCTATCCATCCGTAGAATCGTCTTGACCGATGATACCTGATCGGCCACTGTATGGCCATGTACACCACGCCGACGTCCCCGTCCGGGGAGCGAGCTCAGTCCTCGTCGCGCCCCCTCGCCAACCCGTGGCTGCTGTGGCGGCCCGAGGGCCCGACGGAACCCCAGCGCCTGACCGTCGCCGAGCTGGCCGAGTGTCGCTGCCCGGAGCTCTGCGACCGCGACCACGACAACGAGTAGGCGGACCCGCATGACGGTCGTCACCGGCACCCAGTCCGCAGCCACGGTCGAGGACGAGATCGAGCAGACGCGGCGCTGGATGCGCTCCGCGCGCTTCGACGGCATCAGCCGTCTCCACGGCCCGCGCCAGGTCGTCGCGCAGCGCGGCACCATCGCCACCGACTTCCCGGTCGCCCGCAACGCCGCCGACCGCTTCCACGCGCGGCTGCGCGACCTGTTCGACGAGCGCCGGGCGATCACGACCTTCGGGCCGTACTCGCCGGGGCAGGCGGTGGCCATGAAGCGGGCCGGCATCGAGGGCATCTACCTGGGCGGCTGGGCGACGTCGGCGAAGGGATCGGCCACCGAGGATCCGGGACCCGACCTGGCCAGCTACCCGCTCTCGCAGGTGCCCGAGGAGGCGGCCGGCATGGTCCGCGCGCTGCTCGCCGCCGATCGCAACCAGCGCTTCGCCCGGATGCGGATGACCGACGAGGAGCGGGAGCGCACGCCCGAGGTGGACTTCGAGCCGTGGATCATCGCCGATGCCGATACCGGACACGGCGGTGACGCCCACGTCCGGAACCTGGTCCGGCGATTCGTGGAGGCCGGTGTCCCCGGCTACCACATCGAGGACCAGAAGCCGGGTGCCAAGAAGTGCGGCCACCAGGGCGGCAAGGTGCTCGTTCCCAGTGACGAGCAGATCAAGCGCCTGAACGCCGCGCGCCTGCAGCTCGACGTCATGGGCGTCGCCGGCATCATCGTGGCCCGAACCGACGCCGAGGCGGCCAACCTGCTCGACGGCTCCGGCGACGAGCGCGATCAGCCGTTCATCCTCGGCGTGACCTCCCGCAGCGTGCCGCCGTACCGGGTCGCCCACCTCGCCGTCATGCGCCGGCTGGAGGCGGCCGGCGTCCCGGAGATGGAGGGCCACCGGCTGTACGCCATCGACGAGGCCCGCGCGGCGACGGCTGATGCGTGGCTGGCGGAGACCGGCCTGGCCGGGACGATCGACGAGCTGGCTCGCACCGAGACCCGCAGCGGCGAGGAGATCCTCGACCGCGCGGTCGACCGTTTCCTCGAGGTGTGGCAGGCACAGGCCGGCCTGAAGACGCTGGGCGAGGCGATCGAGGACGCGCTCGCGTTCCGGATCGAGGAGGGAGCCGGCCCCGCCATGTCGGTCGACGAGTGGCGCGCCTTCGCCGCCACCGCCTCGTGGGACGCTGCCCGTGCGGCCGCATCGGACATGGGGCTGTCCGTCCACTGGGATGCCGAGCGGGCCCGCACGCCGGAGGGCTACTACCAGGTCCGTGGCGGGATCCCGTATGCCGTCGCGAAGTCACTCGCCGCGGCGCCCTACGCCGACATCCTGTGGATGGAGACGAAGACCGCCGACCTCGCCGACGCCCGCGAGTTCGCGGAGGCGATCCACGCGGTGCATCCGGGCCAGATGCTCGCCTACAACCTGTCCCCGTCCTTCAACTGGGACACCACCGGCATGAGCGACGAGGAGATGGCGGCCTTCCCCGACGAGCTGGGCAGGCTCGGGTTCGTGTTCAACTTCATCACCTACGGGGGTCACCAGATCGACGGTCTCGCCGCCGAGGAGTTCACGACGGCGCTGCGGGACGACGGCATGCTCGCGCTCGCCCGGTTGCAGCGGAAGCTGCGCCTGCTCGAGTCGCCGTACCGAACGCCGCAGACCCTGGTCGGCGGCCCCAGGGCCGATGCGGCGCTGCTCGCCGCTTCTGGCCTGACCGCCACCACCAAGGCCATGGGCGCCGGCTCGACGCAGGTGCAGCACCTGGCCCAGACCGAGGTGCCACCCAAGCTTCTTGCCGCATGGCTGGCCGAGTGGGCCGAGCACCACGGCGTGCCGCCGCCCCACGTGGTGCTGCGTCCGCACACCTCGGGCTCCGAGGTGCTCGAGCTGAGCGCCACCGATGACGCCGGCGAGCAGCTGGCCCACGTGATCTTCACCACCATCACCGACCGCCGCGGCCGGACCATCCTGTCGGTCCGAGACCAGTCGACCGTCCCGCAGTTGCGCCGCAAGCGCCTGATGACACTGCTCCAGCTCTTCCTGCTGCACCGGTACGACGCCGCTTCGGTCCACTACGTGACCCCGACCGAGGACAACCGCATCCAGTGCGAGCGCCTCCAGGCCCGTGGCCTGTTCACCGCCGTCAGCGACGAGGTCGGCGAGATCATCGTGGCCGACGTCGCTCGCCGCCGGGTCGCCGAGCTGGCCGCGGACGACGGATCGGCCCGGCGCGCGCTCATCGCCGAGGCGTGACCGGCAGGCTCCTGCTAGGGTCGAGGCATGCGCTCACCCCTCGGCCCGATTCTCGTCCTGCTCGGCCTGGCCACCACGCTCGTCGTGGTCCTGCTCCTGGTCCAGGTGATGGGGCTCCGCGGCGACCTGGTCCGCGCGGAGGAGCGGCTCGTTACCCTCCAGGCCGAGGTCGAGGCACAGGACCCCGGCGTGACCGCGACCGAGCTCCGTCGCGAGCTCGATGAGCTTCGGACCTGGACCCGGGATTGGATGATCGCGACGCAGCCCGGGCCCGGCGGCGGCAGCGTGGGGACCCCCGCCGGCAGTGGTGGGCGCGGTGATGACGACGAGGGGAACGCGGTGATCCTGCGGCGCATCGACCAGGTGCTGCTGCGGATCGACGCGCTCGACGCGAGGATCGACGAGATCTGCGAGGGCGTCCCGGTCTGTTAGCCCCGGCCGTGGCCCGAGGCGCCGGCGCCGGCGCCGGCGGCGTACATACCCATAATTCGTGATCTGGGCACGTTATCCGGGCGCGGAGCCGCCAACGGCGGCGTCAGCTCCGCATACCGCGCCGCGCGGGAGGTCGTATGCATCCGTGCCCGCCCTCGGCGACGTCGTCTCAGCGGATAACTTGCCCAAATCGGAGATAACGCCCAGCTGGGCCGGGACGGTCACGTGGACCCGATGGCTGCCTCCTGCGGCGCCCCGTCGCCGCGCTCCCGCACGGCAAGCAGCAGCAGCGCGGCGGCAACGTAGGAGGCGGCCATCACGATGAACGCCACCGGGTACCCGAACGCCTCCACGATCGAGCCGATGGCGAAGGCCCAGAAGGCACCGATCCCGAAGGCAAACGTGAAGTAGATGGCGAACGCGACGTCGCGCATCGGTCCGGCGGCTCGATCGGCGAGGTAGGCCTGCAGCACCGGCGACTCGCTGAACACCGCGGTGCCGAACGGGAGGAGCAGCGGGACGAGGAGCAGCACGTTGGCGCCGGCGGCCAGGAAGGCCAGGATGCCGACCGCGGAGAGCGCGTAGTACGTGACGAGCGTGCGTCGTCGCCCGAATCGGTCCGACAGGATGCCGGCCAGCAGCGGGCCGACCACCGCCCCGATCAGCAGCAGGGCGTACAGGACGGCCACCGTCTCGCGGTCGAGCCCGAGCGGCCCCGACAGGTAGAGCACCATGAACGGCGCCAAGATGTCGAGGCCGCGACCGCCCGCCGCCACGAGGGAAGCGAGCAGGATCAGGCGCAGGTCGCGACGCCCCACGACCTCGCGGGCGTGGGCGCGCACCGACCCCGACTCCCGGGCCCGGCGGCGGTAGGCAGCATGGTCCTCGCGCACGAGCACGGCGATCAGCACGCCCATCACGAGCGCCGGGATGCCGAACAGCGCCAGCGTCATCTGCCAGCCCAGGGCGAGGAGCAGCGCTCCGCCGACGAACGGGACCAGCACGGTGCCGACGTTGCCGCCCGCGATGTGGGCGCTGATGGCGAAGCCGCGCCGCTGCGGCGGATAGAGGTCCGACAGGAGCGCGTTGCCCACCGGGTGCTGGGGACTTGACCCGATCCGCGCCATGCTGATCGAGGCCAGCAGGTGGCCGATCGACTGCGACAGGCCCGCCACCACCAGGCTCGTGCCGAACAGGAGCTGTCCACCGGCCAACAGTCGGGGCCGGGGCACGTAGCGGGTCAGGACACCGTGGACCAGCTGCATGGTCCCGCCGACGAAGGTGGTGATGGCGATGAAGGTGCCGATGTCGCGGGCGTTGAGCCCGAACTCGACGATCACGATCGGATAGATCAGTGGCAGCAGCGCGGACTGTGCATGGATGACTGCATGGGCCGTCGAGATCAGCGCCAGGGCAAGGCCGGCACGCGTGGTGCTGCTACGATCCATGCCGATGTCGACCTCCAGCCCACCGGGTCGCCGCCGCAGCCCTTCGAAGAACGAGGCGCCGAGCCTCGAGGCGACGCTGATTGCGACGGTGGCGCCGCTCATGCGCCACCTGATCGCCCATGCCCGGCGACGCCAGGCCTGGAGCGAGCTGACCTACCAGCAGTACAACGTGCTGCGCATGATCGACACCATGGGCCCGCAGGGCCAGGCCGAGGTGGCGCGGCGCCTGATGGTCACCGCCCCGGTCGTCACGCGGCTGGCGGCCTCGCTCGCCGATCAGGAACTCGTGGAGCGGGGCGCCGACCCCAAAGACGGCCGTGCGGTGGTCCTGACCCTGACGACGAAGGGTCGTCGGCGAGCTCGCGCCATGCGGCGGGACCTGCTCGAGGCCGCGCGCGAGCTGCTCGAGCCGATCCCCGAGAAGCGGCGTGCCGCCATCGAAGCCGCCCTGGAGGAGCTCCAGGTCCTGGTCCCGGCGCATTCAGCGCGCCGCTGACGGGGATCGGGCCTCCGATCCAGACGGCGCGGGCGCTCGGGACGAGCTGTCGATCAGGGTGACGCCGAGCTCGCCGGTCCGCGCGGCGCGCCGCATGCCGTAGGCGACGATCCCGAGCACGGCCAGCGACAGGATGGAGCCGGCCACGAAGGCGAGCGGCGTGCCGAACGCCTCGGCCACCGCCCCGGCGAAGAGGCCGCCCAGAGGCGCCGAGCCAGCGAAGACGGTCACGTACAGCGCCATGACCCGGCCGCGCAGCGCATCGGTCACGTTGGCCTGCACGGTGGCGTTGATGGTGTTGATCATGAGCATGCTGGAATACCCCGCGCCGACGATGAACGGCGCCGCCATCCAGGCCGATCGCGAGGCCGAGATGCCGATCAGCAGCCCCGCGAAGACGGTGCCGCCGATGAGCATGATCGGGATCGCCCGCCGCTGGCGCATGAAGGCCAGCGTGAGGGAGCCGGACAGCGACCCGATGCCGAGCGCAGCGAACAGCGCCCCGTAGCCGTCGGCCCCGAGGTCGAGCACCTCTCGGGTGAAGAGCGGCAGCAGGATCTGGAAGTTGAAGCCGAAGGCGGCGATGCCCGCCAGCAGGACGAGCGGCCAGAGCACCATCGGCGTGCGCAGGGCGTAGCCGAATCCCTCGCGCAGGCTGTGAAGGACCGGCGGGTGGCGCTCCGGGCGTTCGTGCTGCCGGATCTCGCGCGGATTCATGCGCAGCAGGCCGGTGAGCACGCCGGTGTAGGTGAGGACATTGATCGCCAGGTTGGCCGCGACGCCGGCGGTCGCCGAGCCGGTCATGGCGGTGCCGGCCGCGATGATCATGCCGGCCAGCGCCGGGCCCACGATCCGGGCCGAGTTGAAGGCCATCGAGTTGAGCGCGATGGCGTTGGCGAGGATGTGACGGGGCACGAGATCGGCGGCCAGCGCCTGGCGCAGCGGCATGTCCACCGCGTTCACGAGCCCCAGCACGAAGGCCATGACGAACACCATCCAGATCTCGACGACCCCGGTGAAGGTCAGGAGGAACAGGATGAACGCCTGGCCCGCGGCCGCGACCTGGGAGGCGATGAGGGCGCGGCGCTTGTCGATCCGGTCGGCCAACACACCGCCGAACGGGGCGAGCACCATGGCCGGACCGAACTGCAGGACCGCCACGAAGCCGAGCTGCAGACCCGACCCGCCGAGCACAAGGACGAGCCATGGAAGGCTGACCTGCTGCATCCAGGTGCCGATCAGGCTGACGACCTGCCCCGTCCAGTAGAGCCGATAGTTGCGCACGCCGAGTGCGGCGAACCCACGCTTCAGTCCACCGACGGCGGCACGGAGCGGCAGGGGGCGCGGTTGGTCGAATCGACCGCCGGGGTGCTGGTCAGGCATCGGTCACCTTCGGAAGTTGATCATGCTAACGAGACGCCGGGCGCGCGTCGAGCATGCCCGAAGCAGCCCCCGTGCCACGCTCAGGCGGCGCGCGAGTCCCCGACGGGCGCGTCGCCGCGGACAGTGGGGGTCCGCTCCAGGACGGGCGGCGCCCCGATGCGCGGAACGGTGACACCGCGAAGCTGCCAGGCGACGAGGCCCAGGACGCCGAAGGCGAGGGCCGCACCGATGCTGAAGGCCGTCGGCGCCCCCCACGTCTCGGCGAGGAAGCCGGCCACCAGCCCGCCCAGCGGGGCGGATCCGGCGAAGACGGTGACGTACAGCGACATCACGCGGCCGCGCAGGACGTCCGGGACGCTGTTCTGGATCGTCACGTTGACGGTGTTGACCATGAGCATGGAGGCATAGCCGATGCCGGCGACCAGGGGGAACGCCAGCAGCGGCGAGCGGACGAAGCCGAGGCTGAAGGCGAGCGCCAGGAAGGCGGCGCCCCCGCCGATCAGGTACCCCATCAGCGGCCGCTGAGTGGTCGCGAAGGCAAGCGTCAACGAGCCGAGCAGCGAACCGGCGCCCATCGTCGCGAACAACGCGCCGTAGCCGCCGGAGTCCAGGCCCAGCGCGTCGCGGGTGAAGAGCGGCAGCAGCGTCTGGAAGTTCATCGCCAGCACGGCGAGGCCGCCGAGCAGCACGAGCGGCCACAGGATCGTCGGCGTGGCACGCGCGTAGCGGATCCCCTCCCCCAGGCTGGATCGGACCGAGGGGAAGTGCTTCGGCCGCGCCGCGCGATGGAGCGCCGAGCCGTCGATGAGCAGCAGCCCCACGATCACCGACACGTAGCTCAGCGCGTTGACGCCGAAGTTCACCGACACGCCGAACGCGGCGATGGTGACACCGGCGACCGCCGGACCGATGACGCGCGAGAGGTTGAAGGAGGTGGAGCTCAGCGCGATGGCATTGGTGAGGCCGTCGCGCGGGACGAGCTCGGCCACGAACGCCTGGCGCACCGGCATCTCCGCCGCGTTGATGAAGCCGGCGACGAGGGCGAGCAGGTAGATGTGCCAGATCTCCACCACCCCGGTGACCGCGAGCGCGAAGAGCGCGGCCGCCTGCAGCATTGCGGCTCCGTTGAGCGCGATCAGCGCCCGCCGCTTGTCGAGCCGATCGGCCAGGACCCCGCCGAGCGGCGCCAGGAACAGCGACGGGCCGAACATGAAGGCCATGACGAGGCCCAGCTGCATCGGCGAGCCACCGAGCTGAAGCACGAGCCAGGGCAGGGCCACCGACTGCATCCAGGCGCCGATGAGGCTGCCGATCTGGCCGAACCAGTAGCGCCGGTAGTTCGGGTGGCGCATGGCGGCGAAGCCACGCGTGAAGCCGGTGGCCCGGGCAGGCGGCAGTGGCGGCGCCGCCCGGTCGGGGCGGCGTCTCGAGCGCACCAGGGTGGGAACCGCATCGCCGATCCGGCGCACGGGGTCAGGGAGAGTCATTCGTTAGCAATGTTAACAATATTCGCATCACCCGGCAAGCGAGCGAGTGCGAATTCGGGTCGAGCGGCTGCCCTTCGAATGGTTCATCATGGGGGCACGAGACGACCACTGCGACAGGCCCGAGCGATCCCGGTCCGAGGGAGACGGACCCAC
>JAHWJN010000035.1 GCA_019348395.1 Chloroflexota bacterium | reverse complement strand
CTACGCGCCGGGTCACTACGCAGTGCGACACGCCGCCGCCCTGGACGTCGACGGGTTCGCCGACGAGGAGCTGCTCCGTCGTCGGCTGCTCGGCTACCCGCCGTTCAGCGTCCTTGCGCGCTTGCTCATCTCGGATCCCGATCGGGGCCGCGCCGAGGAGCGCGGGCGCCAGGCGGCGGCGGCCGTGGCGACCGACGCCGTCGACGTGCTCGGTCCGCTGCCCTCGTACGTCGCGCGGCGGGCGGGACGCTACCGGTACCACGTGCTGGTCCGCGCGCCGGATGCCGAGTCGCGGGGCGCCGCCCTGGAGCGTGCGCCGCCGGGCGTGGCGATCGATGTCGACCCGGAGTCACTGCTCTGATGGCTACAATGCTCGACGCCATGGCGATCCGACCCATCCTCACCGCCGAGGCGCCCATTCTGCGCGAGCGCACGAAGCGGGTCTCCTCCTTTGACGCAAGCCTGCATCGGCTCCTCGATGACATGCTCGAAACCATGCGGGATGCGCCCGGCGTGGGCCTCGCCGCAAACCAGATCGGCGTGCCGCTGAAGGTCACGGTGATCGAGGTCGATGACCGCGTGACGGAGCTGGTGAATCCGGAGGTCGTGAAGTCCTCCGGCGAGCAGCTCGACTGGGAGGGATGCCTGTCCATCCCGGGCTATGTCGCCGAGACGCCTCGATCCGCGAAAGTCACCGTCAAGGCGCGAGACCGGCACGGCAGGGAGTTTCGCGTCAAGGGCGAGGAGCTCTTTGCCCGCGCCCTGCAGCACGAGATCGACCACCTCAATGGCCGTCTCTACGTCGATCACCTGGAGTCCCTCGAGGAGCTCGTGCGGGTCCGAGAACCGTCCGACGACGATGATGGGGATGCGCCGGGAGCCGACGAGGGCGAGGCCGTGGACGGGGTCACCAGAGAGACGGCTGCCGGGATCTAGTGGGTCGCATCGGGCGAATCGCCTTTCTCGGCACGGGCGCGTTCGGCCTGCCGCTGCTCCGTCGAGTGGCAGCCATGGCCGACGAGATGCTCGTGATCAGCCAGCCCGACCGACCGGCTGGGCGCCGGCTGCGCATGCGGGCCGCGCCGATCGCCGCGTACGCGCGCGAGCATGGCATGCGCGTCCTGGCTCCCGGACGGCTGCGGAGCGACGAGGCGCGAGAGGCGCTCCGCGCATTCCGGCCTGACGGGCTGCTGCTCGTCTCCTACGGTCAGCTGGTGCCGCGGGATCTGCTCGACATGGCTCCGCGCCCGGCGTTGAACGTCCACCCGTCGCTGCTGCCGCGCCATCGAGGTGCGGCCCCGGTGGCCGGGACCATCCTCGCCGGCGACGCCGAGGGTGGCGTGACGCTGATGGTGATGACGCCGGAGCTCGACGCCGGGCCGATCGTTGCGCAGTGGTCGGTGCCCCTCACCGGTCGCGAGACAACCCCCGAGCTGGAGGCGGCGCTGGCCGACCTGGCGGCGGAGGTCCTCCCGCCCGAGCTCGAACGGTGGGCGGACGGCGATCTGACGTTCGAGACACAGGACGCTTCCCTCGCCACCCACGTGCATCCGTTCAGCCGCGACGACGGATGGATCGACTGGCGTCGGCCGGCAGAGGAGATCGACCGCAAGGTGAGGGCGCTGCAGCCGTGGCCCGGAGCGTGGACCACCATCGACGGGCGGCGCCTGCACATCCGCCGCGCGCGCCCGGTGCCCGGGGTCGACGACGTGCCGATCGGGGCGCTGCTGCCGGGAGAGGCGCCGTGTGTAGCCGCCGGGACGGGGGCGCTGCAGCTCGAGATCGTCCAGCCGCAGGGCCGGCCCGCGATGTCCGCGGATGCATGGCGGCGCGGCCTGGCCCGCGAGCACGTCCTGCTCGGGGCCGGCCGGCCGGAGGATGCGGCTCGCTAGGAGGCGGCGACGACCTGCTGCGGGGCCGCCTCACCGGGCAGGTGCAGGAGGTTGCGGACGGCCCACACGCCGGGCATCGCCTCGACGCGGCTCACGAGCTCGCCACGCATCGTCTCGTCGGGCACCTCGCCCCGGAGCACGACGATGCCGCGCTCGACGTTCACGTTGAGCTGGCCCTTCGGCACGGAGGGGTCGCGGAACAGCTCGGTCTGGACGCGGTCGGCGAGGGTCACGTCATCGGGGAAGGGGTCGCCCTCGTCCCCGGCATGCTGCATCGCCGTGATGCGGCCGCTGACCTCGCTCTGAACACGGCGGGCGGTGCGCTCCGCCGTCCGCACGCCGCGACGTACCGTGGCGGCGGCCTGGTCGGCCAGGCGCGCTCGCCGCGTCCGGCCGCGCGCCGGATCCAGCAGCATCGCCGCGGCGGCGCCGGCGACGGCCGATCCCGCGACGATCAGCAGACGGCGCAGGAAGCCGCCGGACTCCTCACCGCGTACGGCGAGCCGGGCCCGTCGCGTGGTCTCGTGGGTGGCCTCCTCCCCGCGGGAGAGCAGGCGCTCGAACAGGTTCATGGGGATCTCCTCGGTACGAGTCGGTTCATGGTCTGCCCCGGTACTCCGCAGGCTGCGTGCCGGACCGGCGGGTGGCGCCTGAGGAAGCCGGTTCGATGGTCGGATATACTCGGGACCGCCCTCTCGGAGGTGGGCAGCACGCATGATCTTCGACCCGCTCTACATCCTCGTCTTCATCGCCACCCTTGCCATCACCGGCTGGGCGGCGTGGCGCGTCAAGTCGACCTATGCCCGGTGGTCGAAGGTCGACTCGGGCATCTCGATGGACGCGTTCGACTTCGCCCGACAGCTGCTGGACCGGCAGGGACTGCAGCACGTCCGCATCGAGCCGACCCCCGGGCAGCTGACCGATCACTACGACCCGCGCGGCAAGATCCTGCGCGTCTCCACCCAGGTCGCCGACGCCTCGGCGCTGGAGGCCGTCGGAGCGCGCGGCGGGACGCGGCTGTCGGTGGCCGCCGCGGCGGTCATCGCCCACGAGGTCGGTCATGCGCTCCAGCACCAGGAAAAGGATCCGATGATGGCGCTGCGGCAGGCGCTCGTGCCGGCGTCGCAGTTCGGCGGCAACATCGCCCCATGGCTCATCATCGCCGGCGTGATCTTCCAGGTCACCGGGCTGGCCATCGTCGGGCTGTTCGCGTTCGGCGCCGCGGTGCTCTTCACCTTCGCGACGTTGCCGGTCGAGATCGGCGCATCGGGCAAGGCGCTCGCCTTCGTCAATGGGCTCGGCATGACCGGCGAGCGGCAGGATGGCGCCCGCGCCGTGCTGAAGGCCGCTGCCTGGACGTATGTGGCGGGGGCCCTGACGGCGCTGCTGACCTTCCTGTACTACGCGTACCTCATCTTTGGCCGACGCCACTGAGCTCCCGGTCGTGGGGCCGTCGCCCGCGATCAGCGAGGTCGACGTTCCATCGCTCGCCGCGTGGCTCGCAGCCCGCGGCGAGCCCGCATACCGGGCGCGACAGATCCTGGCCGGGGCGCATCGCACCGATGCCGCCGGCTTCGCCGACCTGACCGATTTGCCCGCGGCGCTGCGCGATGCGCTCGCCGACGCGTTCCGCTTCTCGACGATCGCCGACAGCCACGTGATCGGCGCCGATGGCGGGATGACGGCGAAGGCAGTGCACGAGCTCGCCGACGGCCAGCGGATCGAGTCGGTCCTGATGCGGTACCCGGCCCGCGGCGCCGCCGCGGAGCGGACGACGATCTGCATCAGCTCGCAGGCAGGCTGTGCCGTCAACTGCCCGTTCTGCGCCACCGGTCAGGCCGGGTTCGGGCGGCAGCTGACGCCCGCCGAGATCGTCGACCAGGTCCTCCACTGGCATCGGCCCCCATGGCGTGCACTCGGCGATGCGAGCCGTGGCCACTACAACATCGTCTTCATGGGCATGGGCGAGCCATTGAACAACGCCGACCGCGTGTTCGAGGCGGTTCACATGCTGAACGATCCCGACCGGCTCGGGATCGGTGCTCGCCATATCACTGTCAGCACGTCTGGCGTCGTGCCGGCCATGGACCGCATGGTCGAGGAGCTCCCGCAGGTCAACCTCGCGATCAGCCTGCATGCCGCCACTGATTCGCTCCGCGACGAGCTGGTGCCCATCAATCGCAAGTGGCCGGTGGCAGAGGTCGTCGCCGCCGGGCGGCGGTTCGCCGCGCGAACCGGCCGCCGGGTGAGCCTCGAGTACGTGATGATCCACGGCGTGAACGACACCCCCGAGCAGGCCGGCGGACTGGTGGAGCTGGCCGAAGGCTGGCGGTCGCACGTCAACCTCATTCCATTGAATCCGACGCCCGGGTCGCGCTGGAGCGGCACACCGCCGGAGGGAATCCGCCGGTTCGTGGCGCAGCTGGAGGCCGGGGGAGTGCCCGTCACCGTGCGGGACACCCGCGGCCGGGAGATCGACGCTGCCTGCGGGCAGCTCCACGCCCAGCTCGCGGGCCGGGCGCTGCGCGACGCCCGCGCGGGGGCCGCCGCCGGCACGGCCCGCGCATGAGCCGGTCGCCACGGATCAGCGCGAGCATCCTGAACGCGGACTTCGGACGCCTGGCGGACGAGGTGCGCCGCGCCGACGAGGGCGGTGTGGACTCGATCCACCTCGACGTGATGGACGGGCACTTCGTCGACAACATCACCATGGGTCCGGTCGTGGTCGGCGCGATCCGCCCGACGACGCAGCTCCGGTTCCACAGCCACCTGATGATCGCCCGCCCCCTTCGCTATGCGGAGCGGTTCGCGGAGGCGGGAAGCGACCTGATCGTCTTCCACGTGGAGGCCGACGATGAACCGGCCGCGGTGATCAACGCCATCGAGGCCGCCGGCAAGCGGCCGGGCATCGCGCTCAACCCCGAGACGCCGGCGGCCGCGATCGATCCGTACCTCGAGCGCGTGGACCTCGTGCTGGTCATGACGGTGAACCCCGGGTGGGGCGGGCAGTCGTTCATGGGCGAGGTCGTGCCCAAGCTCGCATCGCTGCGCGACACGATCGATCGACGCGGGCTGCCGATCGAGCTCGGGGTCGACGGTGGCGTCAACCTCGATACCATTGCCCGCGCGTTCGGGGGTGGCGGGGACGTCCTCGTTACCGGCAGCGCCCTGTACAGTACCGACGGGGATCTCGCCCCGACCGTGGCCGCCCTTCGCGCCGCCGCCACCACCGCACACTCCGATTCCGAAAGGACCTGACGCTGCCGCCGCTCCGTCCCGCGCGCCTTCTCCCGTTCCTCTTCCTGCTCCTCGCCGTCACGCTGGCCGCCTGCTCGGAGGACGGGCCGCAGCTTCCGTTCGTGCCTTCCCCGGAGCCGACGCCTGAGCAGCCACGCGCGGTGACCATCACCGTGGTGGAGCGCGGGAGCGAGGAGCCCATCGGCGGGGCGGAGGTCGCGGTCGAGGATGAACGGGCGGGAACGGCCGAGGATGGCAGCGTGACCGTCACCGCCATGCGCGGCGCCGCCATCGAGGTCGATGCCCCCGACCACAACCCGGCGTCTGCGGAGGTACCCGACGAGGGCGAGGTGAGGGTTGAGCTCCGACGCCATGTCCTCCGCGGACGGCTGACCGATCCCGACGGTGAGCCCGTGGTCGGGGCCCGCGTGTTCGTCGAGGGAACCGAGACGATCGCCCGCACCGACGAGGACGGCGCCTACGAGCTCCGCGACGTGCCCGAGGAGGGCACCATCATCTACAAGATGCCCGGCTACCGACTCGGCGTCATCCCGGCCGACGAGACGATGACGAAGGATCTCGTCATGGAGCCGTTCGAGACACGTGCCCTGTATGCCCCGGCCGCCGTCTTCGAGGCGCCCGGCCGCCTCGACGCCATGCTGGAGCTCATCGATCGGACCGAGGTCAACGCGCTGGTCATCGACGTGAAGGAGACCGACGGACGGCTCTTCCACGCCACAGACCTGCCGGAGGCGATCGAGGTCGGGGCGGTACGCGAGACACCGATCTTCGACCTCGCCGACCTGCTGCCGCAACTGCGGGAGCGTGGCATCTACACGATCGCGCGGATGGTCGTGATGAAGGACAACACGCTGGCCGCGGCCAGGCCGGAGCTGGCGGTGACGGACAGCTCGACCGGCGAGCCATGGCGCGACAACATCGGGGGCGCCTGGCTCGATCCGGCCGCGCCCGGGGTGGGTGAGTACGTCGCGGCCGTCGCCCGCGACCTTGCGGACCGGGGCTTCGACGAGGTGCAGCTCGATTACATCCGCTTCTTCAGCGACGGCCCGTACGCGGTGGCCGAGACGAACCTGCCGAACACGCAGTCGTTCCGGCTGCCGCACATCGGACGGGTGCTCCGCATCGTGAGCAACACGATCGCGCCGACCCGTGCCTTCCTGTCCGCCGACGTCTTCCCGATCAGCTTCATCGTCCCCGATGACCAGGGCATCGGCCAGCGGCCGGAGGTGATCATGCCGTGGGTGGACTACTTCAGCCCCATGGTCTACCCGAGCCACTACGGTCCGGGCGTGTTCGGCTTCGAGGTGCCGAACAATCATCCCTACGAGGTCGTGGACCAGACGCTCGAGATCATGAACCGGCAGGCCGACGGGCTGCCGATCGCCATCCGTCCCTGGATCCAGGACTTCGGCTACGGCGCCTTTCCGCCGTACAGCGCGGACCAGGTGCGGGCGCAGATGGAGGCCGCCGCCGATCGTGGCGCCGCGGGCTGGATGATCTGGAACGCACGCGCCACCTTCACGGAGGCGGCGCTGGGACCCCCGCGCGACGGCGAGGATGTTGGGCCGCTGACCGAAGTGCGGGAACCTCCGAGCGCCGAGCCGTCTCCCTCGGCGACCGAGCGCGGGACGCCGTCGCCGTCGGCCAGTCCGGGCCCGTAATCCGTTGCGTCTCGTCGTGCAGCGCGTCAGGCGCGCATCGGTTCGGGCAGAGGACGAGCTTCTCGGTGAGATCGGCCGGGGCGCGGTCGTGCTCGCCGGCATCGGTCGCGACGACACCGACGAGATCGTCGACCGCATGGCGGGCGAGCTGGTCGGGCTGCGCTATTTCGCGGATGCGGGCGGGCGGACGAACGTGTCGATCGATGAGGCCGGAGGCGAGCTGCTGGTCGTGAGCCAGTTCACGCTCTACGCCGACGTGCGGCGCGGCCGTCGTCCCGGCTTCACCCCTGCAGCCCCGCCCGAGCGGGCGAGTCCGCTGGTGGACCGATTCGTGGAACGGCTCCGCGGCCATGGCATCACGGTGGCAACCGGACGGTTCGGCGCGGAGATGGCGGTCGAGCTCGTGAACGACGGACCGTTCACCCTCGTCCTCGACTCGGAGCGAGACCTGTAGCCGGACGCCGGAGGTCAGACCTTCTGGGCGGTTCGACGGCAGCGGCTGCAGGCCTTGACCTTCTGGGTGCGGCCGTCGCGGACGACCGTCATGGCCTGAAGGTTGGGCAGCCATCGGCGCAGGGCGCGCTTACGGTTCATTCCGACCGACTGGGGGTTCCAGCCGGTGATCGGACGCTTGCCGCAGATATCGCAGACGCGAGCCATGGTTCGAACGGGTCTCCACTCACAACGAGACCGGCGCGGTGCGCCGGCGCGACCCGGATCGTAGCACGCTACGATCGGCGCATGCAATCGCGGCGGCCCTTCAGTGCCGATGACCTGGACCGCCCGATTCGCACCGTCCTCCCCCAGCTGTCGCGAGGGGCCGCCGCACTCGCGAAGCTGGGCGTCACGACCCCGCGCGACGCGCTCTGGTACCTGCCGTTCCGCTACGACGACTTCAGCGACCTGCGCCCCATCGCCCAACTGGTGCCCGACGAGAAGCAGTCCGCCCGGGTCCGCGTCGACGCCGTCCGGGTGGAGCCGGGATTCGGCCGCCGCCCACAGCGGGTCATTGCGCAGCTGAGCGACGAGAGCGGCTCCGCCGAGGCCGTCTGGTTCGGGCGCCGATTCGTCGAGCGCCGGCTCGACACGGGCGACGAGATCGTCGTCTCCGGGAAGGTGACCCACCGCGGCTGGCGGCCGCAGTTCACCTCCCCCGAGTTCAGTCCGGTCGGACGTGAGTCGATCCACACCGGTCGAGTCGTCCCGGTCTATCACCTGGCCGCCGGCGTGACGCAGCGGCGTCTCCGCGAGCTGCTCGCCCGCGTCCTCGAGGTGGCGCTGCCCGTCGTCGTGGACCCGTTGGAGGCGGGGGAGCGGGCAGAGCTGCCCGATCTCGCCGACGCGCTGCAGACGGCGCACTTTCCCGAGGAGGCCGGGGACGTGACCGCGGCCCTCGATCGGTTGGCGTTCGACGAGCTGCTCGCGCTGCAGCTCACGCTGGCGCAGGCCCGTGCGGCGCGCGACGATCTGCGGGCGCCGGCCCTCGCCATCGACGAGACCGAGCGGCGGGAGATCGTCACCGCACTGCCCTTCGCGCTCACCGACGACCAGGAGGCCGCGGTGGAGGCGGTCGCGGCGGACCTCGCCGGTGAACGGCCGATGCGCCGACTGCTCCAGGGTGATGTCGGCAGCGGCAAGACCGCGGTGGCCGCGGTCGCACTGGCGAGCGCCGTGCGCGCCGGCTGGCAGGCCGCGCTGATGGCGCCGACGGAGATTTTGGCCCGACAGCATCATGCCGGCCTGCTACCGCTGCTCGAGGGGCTGGGTGTCCGCGCCGAGTTCCTGTCGGGCTCACTCTCGCCCGCCCGCAAGCGGGAGATCCACGACGCGATCGCGGGCGGGGCGGCGGAGATCATCATCGGCACGCACGCGGTCATCAGCGAGGCGGTGACCTTCCCGAGGCTGGCGCTGGCCATCGTCGACGAACAGCACCGCTTCGGCGTCGGTCAGCGAGCTGCGCTCCAGGCGAAGGGGACGGCCGGCGAGCCGCACCTGCTGGCGCTCACCGCCACCCCGATTCCCCGCACGCTGGCGCTCACCGTCTACGGCGATCTGTCGATCAGCACGATTCGCCAGCTGCCTCCCGGGCGGACGCCGGTCCGCACCGAGATCCGCGACCGCGGGGCGATGCCGAGGATCGAGGCCTTCCTCGCGTCGGAGGCGGCCGAGGGGCGCCAGGCATTCGTGGTGGTGCCGCTCGTCGCCGAGTCCGACGCGCTCCAGGTCGCCAGCGCCGAGGCCGAGTTCGAGCGCCTGGGCGCGGCGCTCCCGGGCGTGCGCATCGGCCTCGTCCACGGGCAGCAGAAGGCCGATCGGCGTGACGCCACCATGACGGCCTTCGCGGCGGGTCAGCTGGACGTCCTGGTGGCCACCACGGTGATCGAGGTCGGCATCGACGTGCCGAACGCGAGCGTGATCGTCATCGAGGACGCGGAGCGCTTCGGCCTGGCGCAGCTGCACCAGCTGCGCGGCCGCGTCGGGCGCGGCGCGCATCGGTCGTTCTGCATCCTCGTCTCGGACGCACCGGACGAGCTCGCGCGGAGGCGGCTCGAGGTGGTGCGCGGGTCGACCGACGGCTTCGCCATCGCCGAGGCGGACCTGGAGCTGCGCGGCGCGGGGAATCTGCTCGGCACTCGCCAATCCGGGCTGCCGCCGCTGCGCGTCGCCTCGCTGTTCGAGCCGCGGCACCTGCGGTTGGCCGAACGGGCTCGCGAGCTGGCCGATGGGCTCGTCGCCGACGACCCGCGTCTGGGGGACCGCGCCGAGCTGGCGCGGCTGCAGACCGACTTCGCCGCCACCGAGACGGAGGGGGACGCCGCCTGATGCGCGTCATCGCGGGGGAGGCGCGGGGTGTTCCGCTGAGCGCGCCCCGGGATCGGGCGACACGTCCCATCACCGACCGGGTCAAGGAGACGCTCTTCGGCATCCTCGGTGAGCGCGTCCCCGACGCACGGGTGCTGGACCTGTATGCCGGCAGTGGCGCAATCGGCATCGAGGCGCTGTCCCGGGGAGCCTCCGCCGCCGACTTCGTCGAGCGCGGCCGCCCGGCGCTCGTGGCCCTGCGCGGCAACCTTGAGCGGACCCACCTCGGGGAGCGGGCGAGGACCCATGCCACCGACGTCGAGCGCTTCCTCGAGACCGACGCGGGACCATGGGATCTCGTGGTCGCGGATCCGCCGTACGAGGGGCATGCTATCGTGGCGCCGCTTCGAGCCGCCGCCGTGCGCCTCGCGCCCGGCGGGGTGCTCGTTCTCAAGCACTTCTGGCGCACCGACCCGCCCGCGATCCCCGGGCTCGCCGTGACCCGCCAGCGGCGCTTCGGGGAGACGATGCTGACGTTCATGGAGGCCACGAACGAATGACCAAGGTCGCGGTCTTCCCCGGCTCGTTCGACCCGATGACCAACGCCCACCTCGACGTCGCGCGCCGCGCCTCGGGCCTGTTCGATCGGCTCGTCATCGGCGTGCTCAACAATCCGAAGAAGCAGCCGCTGTTCGCGATCGAGGAGCGGACCGAGCTGATCCGCCGCTGCGTGGCGGACCTCGGCGATCACGTCGACGTGGATACCTTCGACGGCCTGACGGTGGAGTTCGCGCGTCGACACCGCGCCGGGTTCATCGTCCGCGGGCTGCGGGCCGTGAGCGACTTCGAGGCCGAGCTGCAGATGGCCCTGACCAACCGCAAGCTCGCGCCCGAAATCGACACCACCTTCCTGATGACGGCGCTGGAGTTCGGCTACGTGAGCTCGTCGCTGACCAAGGAGGTGGCGCACTTCGGCGGGGA